>PKXK01000232.1 GCA_003132325.1 Acidobacteriaceae bacterium | reverse complement strand
GATGCGAGAGCGCCCAATCAACACAGCGGTCTAGCTCGCGCCGACCAGGGGCACCCGGGCTGCTCTCGATGCGAACGATCTCTGGATACGGCTTCTGCGTGCGTAGCATCCAGTAGAGTCGTACCGCTAATCTCCGCGCCGCCGCCACCTTGGCCACACCTTTGGGCTTCCGATGACAGCGATGCAAATACTGCTTCTTCATGCCGGGGTCGAAACGCACCGCGATCTGCGCCGCTTCCACCAGCAACGAACGCACCAGCCGGTTGCCTTGCTTCGAGATCGCGCCCAGCTTCTGTCACGTGGTGGTTCGAATCGAAATGCCGAGCGCGGCCACTTGTACCGATAGCCCGTAATTCGTCCAACGCTCGCAAGACGCAAATAACGTTCGACGGCCTTTTAACGATCCGTTCGGGTCATGCTTGCGAAACGAAGCAAAGTAAAGCGGGCGGAGCCTACGTGAGATGATGTACTCGGCCTTGGCGTCTCCGCGACCGCTGCCGGTACGCTTCTAGCGATGCCCCCCCGACGACCGAAGTTCATATTTGACGCGCAAATTCCCTCTTACGTTCAGAGCGGGCGCATCGCTCGTGCCGATTGGGAGTCGGTTCTCAAGTACATGTCGAGTCGCGCTCGCTATGCGATCTCCTCGATCACGCTTTACGAACTGATCGCTGGGATCGATGGAGGTGACGACGCACATTTCCCTGAGAACCGCGATCGCGTGAAGGTTCTTTACGAACCCGCGCGTCGAAAACTCCTGCCGTTGGCGTCAGACTTTGTGCGGAGAACTTTGTTCGGACTTCCTGTCCGCGCTAAAGCGTTCCAGCCGGACAAACTAAAGCGATTGATCGAAGTGATCATGCACGCTTCGACGAAGGCGGATCTGGAAGGCGGCCGAGTCGGGTTGCGGGGACAGACCTACGACAGTGGCGACTCGGAGGGAGAAAACCCTTGTCCAACGAAAAAACAAAAGAACCCACTTGACTCCGACCGGCCTTCTCATGGAAGGCGATTACACTCATTGACTACAAGGCCGAGGACACTCGGCTGCATCGCTTTGTCGCCCTCAAGTTCTTGCCCGAGGAAGTTGCCCGTGATCCGCAGGCGCTTGCCCGCTTTCAACGCGAAGCCCAATCCGCGTCCGCACTGAACCACCCGAACATTTGCACGATTTATGACATTGGCGAGCAGGATGGGCAGGCATTCATCGCCATGGAGTTTCTGGATGGAGCGACGCTGAAGCATCGCATCGCCGGAAGGCCCATGGAGACCGAGGTTTCACTCGGGCTGGCGATCGAGATTTCCGATGCGCTCGATGCTGCCCACGCGGAAGGCATTGTTCACCGTGACATCAAGCCCGCCAACATCTTCGTGACCAAGCGCGGACACGCTAAAGTTCTCGACTTTGGGCTGGCCAAAGTGACCGCAACCGGGACGAAGACCCCATCCGACGCTACAGAAACCGGTACGGTGGAGGCCCACCTGACGAGTCCGGGAATGGCGGTGGGAACGGTAGCTTATATGTCGCCTGAGCAGGTGCGGGCCAGGGAATTAGACGCCCGAACCGATCTGTTTTCATTCGGAGCGGTGCTCTATGAAATGGCGACGGGCACGTTGCCGTTCCAAGGTGAAAGCTCGGGAGTGATTCAGCGGGAGATTCTGGATTCCGCTCCGGTTGCCGCGGTGCGAATGAACCCTGATTTGCCAGCCGAACTCGAACGCATCATCAACAAGGCACTGGAGAAGGATCGCGATCTACGTTACCAGCACGCTGCCGATATGCGTGCCGACCTAAAACGCCTCAAACGGGAGACAGAGTCAAGCCGTGCAGCCGCGTCCAGCCGAACGGATGCTGCCCCGCTCGTCGGTTCGGTTGCATCACTCAGCGGACTAAATACCCCTTCGCCCGTGAGTGGGGCAGCAACTGTTCATAGGAGCGGTACGGCACCGCCTGCGCATACCAGCAGTTCAGCAGCTGTCGCCGGCGTGAAACAACACAAGTTCGGGTTCGTGGGAGGAGCGCTTGCCGCTTTGGCCGTCCTGGCTGCGGCGGGCTTTGGCGTTTATTCGATGCTGCATCGCGCCGCGCCCACTCCGTTCCAAAACTTCAGCATCGCGCAGGTCACGAATTCCAGCCGGGCGGTCGTGGCCGCCATATCTCCCGACGCAAAATACGTGCGGACGGTGATGAACGACAAAGGGCTGAACAGCCTCTGGCTCCGCAACGTGGCCACGGGAAGCGACACGCAAGTGGTTCCTCCTTCAGCCACGATTCCCAACGTCGCGTTCTCGCCCGATGGAAACTACATCTATTACCGCAAGGCCGAGAATGCCATTGCCAGCGTCTTCAATATTTATCGCGCGCCGGTGTTAGGCGGCACGCCAAAAACCGTTGCCCAGGATGTGGATACTGCCTTCACGTTTTCTCCCGATGGTCGGCGGATGGCCTACCTCCGCGCCAACGATCCGGAGGTCGGCAAGTATCGCCTGCTCAGCGCCAACGTGGACGGCAGCGATGAAAAAGTGCTTTACATTTCGCCCATGAAAGGATTGGCGCGCTCTCTGAGTTGGTCTCCCGACGGCAAGAAAATAGCTTATCCCGAATTCCAACCGGCGGGCGCTTTTGGCGGGATCAATCTGTTCGATATCAACTCAGGAAAAATACAGCTCCTGACCTATCCTGACAAGGTGCCTTTCGAGGTTGCGTTTTCGGTGTCTGGGGATGGCCTGTTTGTCATTTATCGACAAAAAGGACCGAACTTCGCTTGCGGTCAGATTGGCTATGTAACTCTGGGGGACGGCCAGTTGCGAACCATTTCGCGGGACACCAACAGCTACGCGACTTTGAGTCTCTCGGCCGATGGCAGAACTTTGGCCACGGTGCAACAGAAAGTCGTTAGCAACTTCTATGTTTTGCCCGGCGAAGGCAGCGCATCAGCGGACACAAGTCCCATCGCTTCGAACGGCGCACAAATCCAGTATTTCAATTGGGCTACAGATGGCGGATTGCTCGCGTCCGACCTGACGCAACTGGAACACATGGATGCCTATGGAAAAAATAAGCGCCAGTTGGTCAGCGACCCGACGGCGGGTATTCTCAATTTGTGGTCGTGCGGGGCCTACATCGTTTTCCCCTGGGCTTTTCACGACAACGCGAACTTCCCCAGCATTTACCGCGTCAATGCCGATGGTTCCCATCCAGTAAAGCTGGCGGATGAGAACTTCGAGTCGTTTCCGGTGTGTTCGGCCAATCAGAACTGGGTTTATTTTTTCCCCAACGTTAGAGAGTTGGGGCGCGTACCGTTGGATGGCTCCGGCCCCGCGGAAGCGATTGCCGGTAGCAGGGTCGCGGGCGCATTTCTAGCCGGGCGCGGTATCGGCATTGCGCCCGATGGGAAAACCCTGGCGTATGTGATCGGAATCGTAAATGCACTAGACGCGGCGCCCGAGGAGAAGATCGCCCTGTTGGATACCGCGACTCTCAGTTCGCCCCATTTCCTTAGAGTGAATCCACGAATTTCCAAGGGCGTGCAATTCACGCAAGATGGGAAAGCAGTCGCCTACCCCATCGCCGAGAATGGCGCGGATAACGTCTGGGTTCAGCCACTCGACGGCACTCCATGGCGAAGGTGACCCACAAGCAATTGACTCTTTGCACGAATCTGCTCTAGTTCACCGCCGCGATCATGGCACAGCTTCGCGCAGATTAGTGTCGAAACTGTGCGGGGTCGGTTCGGTTCGTTCAACTAAAGATCAAAGCCGTGTCAGCGCTTTCGTGGCCAGTGCCTTATCCATGGCGAGAATATCGTCGCCATATTGTTGTGCTCCTTTTCCTCCTTCTTGCCGCATGGCGCGCGAGAGCCGACTCGGCAAGTTCAGCCGGATCATAAAAGCCGCGTCGCCCTTGCGCACCGTCAACGCGTACGTCGCAAAACTCGCCTGATCTCCCAGCCCGGGAATCATCGCCTCCCCGCCAGGCGTCATCTTTGTCAGGTCCTCGCCTATTTTCATCGCGGGTATCATCGCCCGCGACTCCTCCCCGTCCCAAGTGCTGGAAATGACCGCGCTGGCGACCGACGGGTCCGCACTCATATAGATGCAAGTCTTGGAATTCTTCTCGGCGCTCGCGTCTGTGAACTGCTCGCCCGTCACTTGCGACATCTCTTCTTTCGTGACGAGCGAGCACGGATCATGCTTCTGACCAGACTGAGCCGATACCTTCTCCGGCCCCGATGCGCTGCGCTGCATCGCCTCGCCTCCCTTGCTGGTACATGCCACAGGAATCAACGCGAGAGTTACCAGTAAAACCATCAATTTCATGCGATTTTCTCCAAGAGAACAGACGAATTAAGGGAGCCAGCAACCGATAGGGACTCCCCATTCAGTGCCCTACTGCATCCAGCCCAGCCACGACCATGCGGGCGCGACAAAATCGCGCATATGGGCATCCGCCCTACTCCGCCCCTGCTTTACAATCTCCGGTCCTTCGGCCTTTGATCTGCGTGACTTTGGTGACGCCATCCACTGTGCTGGTCATAGTTGTCTCGAAGCTGTCTCCTCCATGGAACTTCGTCTCCTGGTGGGTGGCGGTCCCTGCGCAGACCATGGTCATGGTCAGGGTGTTACCGTCCAGATTGAAGTCCTTGAGCGTACAGGCACTCTTCGACATCGCCTTTTCCGTCTCCGTGCGGACTACCGCCGCGGGCCCATTCGACTTCGCCGTATCCTCTGGTTTTAAGCAGCTGCTGTGCGTACCGGACTGCCCAGATGCAGCAGTCACCGTGTTCTCCCACATGCCCGTCCGCAACCTCTCCTGCGCATGCAGGGCCGTCGCTGCACCTAAGGTGAGACACAGAACCGCCGGTATAACCGTTGTTTTGAGCAAGATCATTTGATTCCTCTCTTCAGGGGGTTCGATTTTCTATGGTCAGATCTGGATCTGGTGTTGAAGCAAAGCGACAGTCTTTGGAGCATGAGATGTACGCTCTGCGAGCGTCATGTCCTATAGAACACAACTCGTGCGGATGGAAAGGCACTTAGCGAAAATAGGTTCTAGAAATCTCCATATCACTGATTAACCGACTTGCCCGTTCTGGTCTCCGTTCTCACCGCAGTTCACCGTAAGTCTTCAAGCCTCTTGCGCATGTCCTCTCCCCGGCATCGTTCGCCAGGGTTGCAATTCTCACAACCTGAACTGTGGCGTTTCAGCATCGACAACAGGTAACAGATCATCCTACGTTCAAGTTCATAACCTTTTTCGATTTCAATTGCTGACGGATTTTCTTCACTGAATCTGCCGCAATCAAGCGTCGGTCACGATGCGCCTCTGTACGAGGCTGCCCGGGTGCTGAGTTCGCACTTCTCGCCGGGGCCCGCTGCACAGATAGGGCAGCGGACGGCTTGTACCCGTTTGAGAGTAAGCTTCTTGGCCATTTTTGCATTGTGCGACAAGCGGAAGAAACAAAGTGATCAATTTTGACCGTTAACGCGGATCGATGTTGCTAATCCCACCAAGCGTCCACGTTCTCGTGACGGTCGATCTCATCCTCTCCCCGATCGTGCTCGGTTGGGCATATTGGATCGATGGTCTGCGACAGCGGTGGCGGGAATTGTGACGCGGTTCGCATAGGTTCGCATATCTGGATGGCGATGGCGGATGTTACGTCCGGGAAGGCGTGTAACACGTCTGCCCGATGGCAAGTTGCTCATTGCACGAAGACTCCGGCTAGGCGCGCCTGCGCGGCGACCTGCGATCAGCGTAACCAAAGGGCGACCGTTCGTAACATGGTGGGATATGCGATCCGCCAGGGCGCAGTCGCGGCGTTCGCATGTCACGGCAGGGTTGGCAGAGCAATAGCGTCTACTTTCGCTTTCGCGGGGGAAGGTTCGGCGTCGGGATCGGCTGGCGGCTCGCGACCACAGGATCATTCTCTGACGGCTTGCCGTGTCCGTTTGGTCTGGACGTGTCGTCAAGGGTGCCGCCCTGCTGTGGTGTCTTGTCGTCTGCCATGGTTCACTCCTCCCGATTTTCTTTGCTTTTCTGGCCGCGTTTCCAGCACGATAGCGGCTGCTGCGTCAAAAGCCTCGCTTGGAAGGGCCGATCGCGTCGGGTCGGCCCTCTTCTCGCTCTGGCACAACCCTCTCCGATTCGTCGCTCCCATGATCTAGGCGACTTCCGCACATCATAACCCGAATTGCGCGCAGAAGGCCGAAGCCGACCTCATAAGGAGAACCAAAGACACAGGGCTAAGAACCACCTGACGTCCTGATTCCGTAGTCGTCTGTGGAAAAACTTTGCGGATTTCCAGCGCGTTCGACATTACCGTATGCGCGACCGTCGCATGGGTGACGATGCCATGAAAAGCGTCAGGGGGCGGGGCGGCGTGGCGCTGGGTTCTGAGTGTAATTGATTCCATAACAATGTCGGCTCCGACGCCCGAGTAGACTTTGGTGGTGCCAACCAACCAAGGCCCGGGAGAAAGGAGCCGAACATGATGATTATAGGTTGTGACTACCACCCGGGGTTCCAACAGATTGCGTTTGTGGATACCGAAACCGGGGAACTGCAAGAGCGGCGACTGGAGCACCGCGAGGAAGCGGAAGAGTTTTATCGCAATCTCGCGGCGCAAGGAGTGAGCGTGCGTCTGGGGATGGAAGCGAGTGGGCACGCTCGCTGGTTTGAACGACTGTTCTCGGAGCTGCGGTTTGAGTTGTGGATTGGGGACGCCGCCGAGATCCGCACGAAGCGGGTGCGCAAACAGAAGACGGATCGCCAGGACGCGCAACTGATTCTGCGATTGTTGCTGGAAGATCGCTTTCCGCGGGTCTGGGTACCGAGCTGGGAGAATCGCGATCTGCGGCAGTTGCTGTGGCACCGTCACCGGATGGTGCAGGCGCGGACGCGGATCATGAACCAGTTGCAAGCGGTGGCGCTGAACGAAGGCCTGCGCTGCAAGAAAAAGTTGTGGCGGGAAGCCGGGCGCGAGCAACTGGATTCGTTCAAGTTAGCACCGTGGGCGAGCCGGCGTCGGCGCGATCTGCTGGAGTTATTGGACCGACTGAGCCCCACGATTGCGGAGCTGACGCAAGCGATCGAGCAGGAAGTGGAAAAGTGTCCCGAGGCGCAGCGGTTGAGGACGCATCCCGGGGTCGGTTCTCTGACGGCGTTGGCCTTCGTGTTGATCATCGGGAGAGCGGAGCGGTTTCAGTGTGGCAAGCAGATCGCGAGCTATCTGGGACTGGTGCCTTCGGAGGAGTCGAGCGGAGAGCGGCGACGGCTGGGACACATCACGAAACAAGGCAGCTCTCTGTTGCGCTTCCTGCTGGTGGAAGCGGCCCAGGTCACAGTGCGCAGCGATCCGGAGTGGCGCAGTAAGTATTTTCACCTGGCGATGCGGCGAGGGCGGAAGATCGCCAAGGTCGCGATGGCCCGCAGACTCGCCGTTCGTCTGTACTGGATGTGGCGCAAGGGATGGGACTATCAACAGATGACGAAGTTCAGTTCGCACGCGGGACAACCCGGAACAGGCGATGGTGTGCAGTTGAACACCGAGTAATTGATTGGGTATCCCGCTCCCCTTCACGGGGGAGTTCGAAGTAGTAATCATGATCGCGGTTGGGACCGAAGAGATGCATGGGTCGGACTGAGTTCCTGACCTGAAAAAGGATTACGAGCGGGCCTGGGTTGGCATGGCAGTTCTTCAACTAGAGCGAAATGGCGCGCTCTTCGGAGTGCACAGACTAGTGTGCCCAAAAAGTGCTTGACGCGGCCGACATTGTTAGAGACGCCTGGTTTCGTAAACTATCCAGACCCGTCTCCCCGCCTAGTTTTTCGTTGTGGATTGTTAATGGGATGGTCCGCCGGTTTGCCCGTCATACGACCAGATTCCGGTCCAGACCTGGTTGCAGACGTTGCGAGCGCAATCGCCCTTTTCGTCGTGTGGCGAAACTTTTTGACAGCCTTTGCCGTATCTCCGGCTAGACGCTTACACTAGCCCCTTACAAGGGAGGGAACATGAGCTTGACCCACAACCCAGGGAGAGTCGCAGGGTTGCTCTATCTATCCCTGCTAGGTGCTCCCCTCCGCCTCGTCTATATTCCCAACACTTTGTTCGTGACCGGGAACGCGACCGCGACGGCCAACAACATTGCCGCGCACGAATTGCTCTTCCGTCTGGGAATCGTCGGCGACCTGCTCACCGGGACCATGGCTATCTTCCTCACCCTGGCTCTGTACCGGCTGTTCAAGGGAGTGGACCAGGACCTCGCTCGACTGATGGTGATCCTGGGGAGTCTGATGGTGACGCCAATCTACTTCCTCAACACGCTGAACGACGTCGCTGCCCTCCTGCTCGTGCGTGGCGCCGATTTCCTCTCGGTATTCGACAAACCGCAGCGCGACGCCCTCGCCATGCTGTTCCTCCGTCTGCATCACGGTGGCGTCGTTGCCAACGAGATCTTTTGGGGCCTATGGCTCTTTCCCTTCGGCCTGCTGGTGTACCGGTCACGCTTCCTTCCCCGGATCCTGGGCGTCTGGCTGATGATCAACTGCTTCGCCTATCTGGCCGTCAGCTTTACGGGCTTACTGTTCCCGCAATACGAGGCTCGGGTCTTTAACAGCGCCTTCCCCGCCATGCTCGGAGAACTGGCGATCATGCTGTGGCTCCTGATCAAGGGCGCTAAGCCGCAACCGCTGGGCGCCGCAGCCTCATCGTTGGCGCCTTGTTAGGCTGCATTACTGGCGTTTGACAACTTCGGCGTTAGGCGCCACGCGAAACCGCTCGCCGCTAGCCCAACCGCCTTTGCTCAACTGGCAGACTCTGCCCTGCCATGCATAGCTGGCGTGAAATCCCGATTGCACTCATTGACGGGGTTCTGAGCGCTATCGTCCGTTTTCATCAACCATCGTATAAAATCGCTGACGGTGAGGGAATTTCCGAGCGCGGCGCGAACTGGTTCACACGGAGCTTTGGCGCCTGGCTATCCCGATCTCGATAGCGTGGTCGAGCAGCTTCGAGAAGCACGGTGCGAACGACGCAGCGCGTAGGCACCAGGTCTCGAGTTGCCATGTCGGTCAGGTGCTCAGCTCTCACTAAAGGAGACGGCGGAGCTATGGTACGAGATCGTTCGTTCCACTATGAACTTGAGAAGTCGAAAGATAAGAACGGGAATCAAGTGACGATCATCAAGTGTCATGGCGAGCTAGTCAGTGACACCGCGGGTCAGATAAAAGAACTGGTGAGGCCCCTCATTCTTCTTGGCGGACGCATCATTATCGACCTTGGCGATGTAAAACATCTGGATAGCGCGGGCCTCGGAGCGCTGGTTGGCCTCAAGGTGTCCGCAATCGAGCAAGGGCTATGCATCCTTGAACTCGCCAACATGACGCCAGGCGTGCTGGAATTGCTGCGCATCACTCATCTGACGCAGATGTTCTCGTCGTAAGCCCGACCTGATTTGACTTCATCCCGAGGGACGCCCCACAGGCGTGTGTGAACCCGACAAGTCAAATGAAAGACGCGGAGTTGGCGGTGACTCAAGAGGGTAGTTAGCGAAACATCCCGATTACACTGGAGCAGCCGACAAGGCTGTGAATCTAATGGGGTGTAAGTCCCCACACCACCAATTGCCTGGGCGGGTGGTTAGCATATCCGATGCATGCGGAGGCAACGAAGCATGTTCAGCTCGGACGTAAAAGCCTCGGCTGCCTCCGCTGCAGCTTCGCTGTTTGGACTGCTAGTCATTGTGGCGGTCAATCGGTCAATCTGCTCCTGTGTTGTCCCGCAGGCCCAAACCGCTTCCATCTTTTATCGAAATACTTGCTCCACAATGAGTTCACGGAGAGTCGAATGCGTGAAGTTGCGATCTTCCGTCATGATGATGATCGAACCTCGCGAACGACTGAAGTCAATCGGAACTGGTCTCTTCATCATGGCTCGGCTCGCTCACATCGTTCCCGAAGACTGTATGCCCGACGATCCGTAACTGTCGTTCGCTGAGAAGACGCTGCCATTGCATGGTCCTTACCCAATTGGCAAAGATTTTTTCGAGAGGCGCTCAGGCCGCCCCCCGGACTCCCCCGGCCTACTGCTGCATCATGCGAGGCTACTCTTTATTCTAGCGCAGGATCAGGATTCCGGAAGCTGGTGACTGGGATGCGCGTGACCAGTAAGGAGATTGGCTGCAAAAACCGCAGCCGCAGGATTCAGCCGCTAGCGCAGTTCGCGGTCCCCGGCATTGCTCGCAATGATTAGCTTAACGGATTACCCTTGCACTGCTGGATTTGACTGCGGCTTCGACTTCCTTCAGAGTGGACATCGAGGTATCACCTGGTGTGGTCATAGCCAGCGCACCATGAGCGGCACCGTAGTCGACGGCATCTTGTGGAGACATGTCTTGCAACAACGCGTAAATCATGCCGGAGGCGAACCCGTCTCCCCCGCCCACTCGATCATAAATCTCTAAACCACCGCGAACCATGGCTTGATAGAAGCTTCCGTCGGCATACAAGATTGCGCTCCAATCATTGACACAAGCGGTGCGGGCATTTCGCAAAGTAGTAGCTACCACCTTGAAATTAGGAAATTGTGCAATGGCTTCGTGCATCATGCGCTGAAAGCTTTCGGGGCTCAAATCCGTCAGGTTTTCGTCGATTCCCGCCACCTGTAATCCGAGGCCAGCGGTGAAATCTTCTTCGTTCCCGATCATTACGTCTACGTATTTGGCAATCTCACGGTTCAGTCCCATTGCCCGCTCAATACCGCCATGTGATTTCCAGAGTGATGGGCGAAAATTCAAGTCATAGGACACAATAGTGCCGTTCGCACGGGCAACTCCCATCACTTCCATGGTTAGCGCCGCGGTGGAAGGGGAAAGTGCAGCAAAGATTCCGCCAGAGTGTAGCCAGCGCACGCCCTCTTTTTCAAAAAGCTCATCGAGGTCGAAATCTCCAGGCTTCAGTTGCGAAGCAGCAGAGTGGCCGCGATCAGAGCACCCTAAAGCCGGCCGTATCCCGTAGCCTTTTTCAGTGAAGTTCAGGCCCACGCGCGCGGCCTTACCGATGCCGTCAAACGGAAACCATTTGACGTATCGCAAATCTACGCCGCCCTGCAACATGAGATCTTCTAGGAGATGTCCCACTTCATTATCCACACTGGCCGTGAGTACAGCCGTGCGTTTGCCGAAGCACCGTCGTAAAGCACGCGCAACGTTGTATTCTCCTCCTCCCTCCCAAACCTGAAAATGGCGCGTTGTGCGGATCCGTTCAAACCCAGGATCTAGTCGTAACATCACTTCGCCAAGCGAAACTAGATCCCACAAACATTCAGACCTTATATTCAGAATCGACATCGCCCCTGCTCTCTAAGCTCTATGCCTTATCTTCGCGATGAGTTCAACCGTGGACCGCACGTCATGAGTCAGCCGCGCATAGTCACCGGACTGCAAAATATCTTTCGTGATAAGTTCAGAGCCGATGCCAACACAAGCGACTCCAGCTTGGAACCAAGCCGATAGCGACTCTTCGTTGGGGCTCACTCCTCCCGTCGGCATTAGCCGAGTCCACGGACATGGCCCAGCCATCGCCTTAACAAAGGGTGGTCCACCTACCTGCATGCCGGGGAAGATTTTGACGATGTCGCAACCTAGCTCTTCGGCACACGAGATTTCAGAGGCGCTACCGCATCCTGGAAGGTACGCGACCCGACGGCGGTTGCACAGCCGTGCCACATCTGGATTGAGGATGGGACCAACAACAAAACTCGCACCGAGTGCAATATACGCCTGTGCAGTTGGAGCATCCACTATTGACCCCGCCCCCAAAATTAGGTGACGAAGGACCTTTTTGCGATAAGACTGGAGTTCGCGAAATACATCCTGTGCACCATCACCGCGGTTAGTGAATTCTAATAGCCGCGCCCCTCCCTCGAAACATGCTTTCGCAACGTTCTTCGCGATCTCAATCTCGGGGCTGTAGAACACTGGTACGAGCCCGCTGTCAAGCATGGTCGAGAGAACGGTCACTCGATCAAAGTCGGACACCGCTACCTCCTCTTCTCTCACTCTGGAATGAGCAATATCTTTAGTGCCCGCTGTGCTTCCAACTCTTGGAATGCGTGCTTCCAAGATTTCAATGGCAGGCGGTGTGATATCAGTTCGCGAACAGGGATCAGTCCTCCGGCAATAAGATTGATGGTGCGGTCCCAGCTTGTGTAGCTGGTGGAAAGGTTAAAAACGATGTCGCAGACCTTGAAGGCGGCTTGGTTCCAAGGGAACTGCACATTCTCGTTTCCGGTCAGGCCGATCGCACAGATCTTCCCTTTCTTGCGGACCAGATCAACGGTAGAGGCAATAGCGGTAGGAGCACCGCTGCACTCCACCACGAGGTCAGCTCCTCGTCCACTGGTCATTTCGCTTACCACATCCCTGGGATTGGCGTTTCCAAGGTTAACAGTCTGAAACCCGAGTTCACGCGCCTTCCTTAGCCGAATAGCCTCGTCTCCTGGAGCGCCGACAACGAGAACGTGCCAGGCGCCAGCCGCTCGGGCTGTCAGCGCAGCCAAAAGGCCAATGGGACCAGGGCCAAGGACAACTACGAAGTCTCCAGCCTGAATACCGGCGCGCTCAATGACATCATGGACTGTATTGGCCGTGGGCTCGACTAATGCCGCGTCATCAAAGGAAAGGTTGTCAGGAATTCTGTGCAACAGGATTTCAGGCATGCACAGATATCTCGCAAGAGCTCCGTCAATCCCCCATCCTGGAGATCGCTTCATGGGGCAGATTTGGATATTTCCGGTTCGGCAAAGATAGCAGGTTCCACATGCCTCGGTGTGCGGTTCCCCGACGACGCGAGTGCCTACCTTGAAGCCCTTAACGTCACGTCCTACCTCGACAATCTCTCCCGAAAACTCGTGGCCCAGAATCACAGGTGGCCAATAAGGAAACTGATCGTGAAAGATGTGGAGATCAGTACCGCAAATTCCGCAGGCTTTGACTTCGATGAGCACCTCGCCCTTGCTGGGAGATGGTACCGGCCGGTCTTGCAGCTCCACAAATCCGACACCCTTCTGTGTTTTTACTAATGCCTGCATGAGAACCTCACGTGCAACCCTGATGGTGTTGAATTGCAGCCCTAAGCTTTTCCACACCAACTCTCACAAAACCGCACAAGAGTCACGGCAGCCCGGCAGACTTCGTCCATGCGGATTTGCTCATGATTGGAATGGGCAACGCTCAAACTTCCCGGGCCAAACACCAGGGCGGGTATCTGCAATTGGTTTGCGTAGTACCAAGAATCGGACGATGCGGTTATCGCCCCCACTTCACCCTCGCTGCCGGCTTCCCTACAAGCCACCTGCAGCTCTGAAACGAGGGGATGAGTTGGGGCAAGAGCATGGGCGTCATGGCGATACATAAACTCCAGTGTGAAGTTTTCCTTCAACCAGGGATCTCCCGCCTCGTGAATCGCTTCCCGCATCTCCTGCATTACCTGAAAACGTGTCTTATTTGGAAGAAAACCCAGCACGCCTTCGATTACAGCATGTGCTGGAGCGGTCGCAGGCCAGTTGCCCGCATTCAATTTGCCGAACGTGATTGGCATGGGATTAGGATGATCGTCGAAGAACGCAATTCCTCGGGAAGACTCCAGCAGGCGGGCTTGATACTGCTCAAGAATTTCAATGACGCGGGTGGCCATCTTCAGTGCACTGATAGGTCCCCGAGCCTGTCCGCTATGGCCAGGCTTTCCGGTGCAGATGACCCGGAACCACACTGCCCCGCGCACGGAGCATCCGATCTTCAGGTCTGTCGGTTCCATGACGATGCAACCATCCGCGACCTCCCCCCGGCGGACCATCGCCATAGTGCCGTTACCGCCAATCTCTTCCTCGTTGACCAGATGCACTATGATGTCGCCTCGGAATGCATACCCGAGACGGGCAATGGCGGAAAGCGCTGCAAAAATTGTTGCTGCCTGTCCCTTCGCATCGCATGCCCCTCGGCCACAAACTATCCCATCTCGCACAGCCGGGTCGAAGGGGCGATCCTGACCTTCCGAGGCTGGTACCACATCCAAATGGGTGTTCAAAAGTAGCGCTCGGCCCTTCCCTGCACCTGGGAGTCGCACTCGGAGGTTGTAACGCCCTTCATATTCGATGTCAGGTATCGGATTTGAATAGTCCGCGTCCTGCCGAAGCTCATTGGAAAGCGACACGTATTCGACCGACCCTAATTCGGCAAAACGCAAGCTGGCGTGCCTCATCACTCCAGCTTCTTCACCGGGCAGAGATGGATATCTGATCAATTCACACAGAAACTGCGTCGCCTCGTCGCGGACGCTTTGGACCGCCGCTTGGATGTCAGAGATCAATGCGTATTCTCCTTGGCATGGTTCTACAGCTGATCCAGGGCTCGCTCGAAGATATCGAGGCTCTCCTCAGCTTGCTCTTCGGAAATGACCAGTGGAGGCGCTACGCGGATAACGTTGCCGAACGTGCCGACCGCACCTATCAGCAACCCGTGCTGTGCTGCGAGATCGATCAGTTTCTTCGCCAGTTCGGGAGCAGGCTCCTTTGTCGTTTTGTCTTTTACCAGTTCGACTCCCATCACGAGTCCCATGCCCCGAACGTCCCCTATGTGCGAGCTCTTTCCCATCATCTCCCTCAACCGATCTTTCATGATCCGTCCGATGCGCAGGGCATTTTCCTCGAGTCTTTCACGGCGCATGATATCTACGACCGCGACCACAGCCTCTGAGGCTACGGGATTGCCTCCCATCGTGCTGCTCATGTCTCCGCTCTTGAGGACGGCCAGCACTTCGCCGCGAGCCGCAATTGCGGAAGCTGGAACACCACTGCCGATACCTTTGCCAATGCACACGACGTCCGGTGTCAGTCCTTCCCACTCCATGGCGAAAAACTTCCCGGTACGCCCGAATGACGATTGCACCTCGTCCAACGTGAAAAGAAGGTTGTGAGAGCGAATCCATTCTTCGAGTCGCGACAGCCAGCCCTCTGGCGGGAAGATAAATCCAGCGGCCCCCTGATAGGGTTCGACGATGACACCAGCTAGACTGCCAGTGCTATTGGCCCGAACCGCATCATCCAAATAGTCGAGACATAGGAAGTCACAGGTCTCGGGCTTTGCGCGCAAAGGGCACCGATAGCAATTAGGATATGGAACTCGGATCGAGCCAGGTACGGTCGGTCCGTATCCCTTTTTGGGACCAGGGAGGCCACCCGCACTCAAGGCGGCATAGGTCCGCCCATGAAAAGCGCCATAGAAGCTGATAATTTCAAATTTTCCCGACTTGCGCTTCATAACTCGTAGCGCAGCTTCGGTTGCCTCGGAACCAGTGCTAAAGAAAAAGCATTTGTCCAAATGAGCCGGCAGTACTGAAATCAGTTTCTCGGCCGCTTCGACGCGGGCCTCCGTGAGGCATTCATAGTTGTTCAACAACTTTTCGCAGGCTCTCTGGATAGCCTTCACCAGGTCCGGATGGCAATGCCCCACGTTCGTCACCAGCACACCTGACGTCCAATCCAGGAATGTATTCCCATCGACATCTGTGACCATGACCCCAAGCGCCTTCTCCCACACAACCTTCGCCTGATAACCCGCACACTGCGCTTCTACGTGGCTCCACCTTTCAAACAGTTGTTTGGAACGAGGTCCCGGCAATTCGTATCTCACATTGACAAGGCCGCCCGTCATGATTCCACCCCCTGGAACTGTAATTTTCTTTCATTGACCCAATTGAGCGGCGGCAGGCCTTCCTTGAACCGTTGAATCTGCTGAACAATCTTGTGGCGGATTTCTAATCCTGCTTCGACCGAATACCAGGCGAGATGCGGCGTCAGAACCACATTTTGCAGTTCAAACAAAGGGTTGTCGTTGCGGGGGGGCTCTGGGTCGAAAACGTCAATGGCCGCACCCGCAAGGCGACCGTCTTTCAAGGCTCGATACAACGCGACATGGTCGATCAAGCCAGCTCTCGCGGTATTAATAAGAAAGGCCGACGGCTTCATGAGCGCTAAGGTCCGCTCGTTGATAAGGTGCCGGGTCTCCGCATTGAGTGGCGTATGGAGGGCAATGAAATCGGACTTGCGGTAAACCTCTTCATGAGATACCAACTCGATCCCGACCGCATCCTGCCGCGCACTGCTGAGATAGGGGTCGCACAATAAGAAGCTAAACCCAAAGCTCCGCAGCTTTTCCAGAATGCGCGCTCCAATTCGTCCAACGCCGATAATGCCCAAGGTCTGGCCCTTCATCCGATAGATGGGCTCGACCTCGCTGAATTCCCAGCGGCCTTGCCGACTCGATCGCTCCAATATTGTGCGGCTCGGCAGAATTTTTCGGGCTAATGCAAAGATAAGTGAGATAGTGTGTTCGGCAACCTCTTCTACGCAATAATCGGGGATGTTTGCGAACCGAATACCCCGCCGGGTCAACGCCGACACATCCACATTGTCGTATCCAACGCCGTGACGAATCACGAGAGAGCAGCGCTGCCATTGCTCCACCAAGCCTGCCGTGATCGGCGCCATATTCACCACTACGATGTCTGCGTCCCAAGTCGCGTCGAGCAACTGCTTCTCTCCCGCAAACTTTAGCTGGCAGGCTTGGAAGGCAATGTCCATTTCGCGCATGCATTTCGCTTCCCAGTCGAGATCGGGCTCAATGTAATCCGTGACCACCACCTTCATTGGTTTACCTTATTGCGCCATTAGCCTTCTACACTCTTTCACACGATCTCACCGGATGAAATCGTCTTCTACAGCCAACCTGCCTTTTTACATTGAGAATCGCTACCTAGCTCCAGGAATACGACTTCCCAAATTTCATTAGAGAAACACGAGTTCCACAATGCACATTTTCTATGCCGGGCTGGGTCGGTGTCAAGACAAAAGTGTGAAGGCAACACTGTGAAGGCTGTGAATCAGACGGGCCGGACGACCGCTCAGTCAGCAGCTTCACACTATCGCGATCTTGCCCAGGAGCGGGTACCTGTCGGAGATTGCTTTTGCTGCGCTCTTCAAATCGGCTGCTGCAAGGACAATACGCTCTGGAGGCATGCGAACCGAAGGTCCACTCATGCTGATGCCCGCTACCGGTATTTTGTCGACGTTAAGAATGGCGACTCCGACGCATACCACTCCCACCAGGTTCTCCTCATTATCTACAGCGTAGGCCCGTGAATTGATTTGCTGCAATTCGCGTCGCAACTCGGTTTTGGTGGTGATGGTGTTTGGCGTTAAGCCGACAAGAGTCGTCGTTTCGAGATAACGATCGATATTGCCTTTTGGTAGGTGAGCCAAGATAGCCTTCCCAACCGCCGAACAGTAAACCGCAGCCCTCCGGTCGGGGCGTCCAACACGCAACGGGTGACTGCTCTCCAACGTAGTGAAATAGACGAGCTCACGATTCTTGACCGTACAAAGACTGATGCTCTCGTTGTATTTCTTGAGCAACTTTTGCAAATGTGGGCTGGCAACTTGCAATAGCTCCAGACGTGACTCTGCGATGCGCCCGAATTCCACGAGTTTGGCGCCCAAAACATAGCGATTATTGTCGGGGAGTTTTTCTAGGTAACCAAATCGCTCCAGCGAACACAGCACCCTGAATATGGATACTCTGGAGAAGTTGGGGCAGAGTGTGGTCAGTTCGCTATAAGTCACGCCATCCGGATTTTCTCGAAAGCGTTCCAATATTTGAAAGCTCTTGGCCAGCATCGGAATGATGTTCTTCTTATCCGACGCCAAGACTGGGGATGTTGCGCTCTTGTTACTCTTCGTTGGCTTCATCGTTGAGGATAACGCCCCTTTCCCTCGATCTTGTGGAAGCGCATGTCACCCCACAGAGCCCCTCAACTGAGAGGCTGAGGATGAGCTCCCGCGGATAATGATGATTCTTCTCGTGTTATATATATCGAGTGAGTTCAAGTTGTCTGGCGAGTTATAAACATCAACCACACCGCACAGTTTGTTAGAGATCCTTTCGCCCAGTCATCATTGACGCACGAAGGGCAGAAACTCCTTTCTTCAGCAGGGACCGAGTGTTGTTTTCACTGTCCCGTCGTGCCTCGGTCCTGATGAGGACCTCTTCGGTGATGCTCTGCGGCACCACCAACACACCATCGGCGTCAGCAATGATAATGTCCCACGGCTTGACCAGAACGGTCCCCAACCATATCGGCAATTGCCAGCCCCGTAAACGGGAATAGGCAAAGCCGTCTATTGGGCTTGAAAACTTCGCGAAAATTGGGAAATTCATTTCGCGAACAAATCCGAGGTCTTTAGCACCGCCGTTAATGACCGCGCCACGAACCCCATTGCGCAGGCAGATTGTGGTTGCAAGCTCGCCCCAGAATCCCGCGACCTGGTCGGCACCCGTATCCACCAAAACAATACTGTTCCTTGGATAGGAAGCCACCATCCTTGCGGCTGGCTTTTCTCTTTCATCGGCCTCAGGATCGCTGATCCATTGAACCGTGAAGGCCACGCCCGCAACCGATTCCCGTTTGAGGTCACGGGTTAAACACTTGATCTCCGGTCCCAGCCATTGGTTGTGGAGCCCCTTTTCTTGGAAGATGTCGACGACGGCGGCCGCGTAAAGATTTTCGTACCGTTCCACCAATTCGGAGACCTCGATCGTGTACGGGCAAGGAATCTCCCGGTCCTCAGTCAGGCTCATTTCCTTGCTACGTGACATTTCTGGAAGTTTCATCCCGCCATCCTTTCACTGTTTGCAAATAAGAGCACCATGCTCTGTCACTTCAACGTTCATGATTTCGCGCCGCATCTCTGCGGCGGCGTTACCCCGCGATTCCGGCTGAAATGACTTCTGATCTCTTCCAATTCAGCAACGCCGTCAAACCAAAGCCCACGATAGGCATTACTCCAGCGGCCACGAAAACCGGCAGATATGCAACATCGGCTACCTTGCCGACAAAAAATGTGAAGATTGCGCCCCCTAATACGGCTCCCGTTCCGCTCCAACTCACGACTGTCCCAACTTCATGCCCTTCAAACTGGTCGGCGGCGAGCGCAAGAATGTTTGCCGCCCAGGACCCGTACGCGAATGTGACAATACTAATAAGCGCAATAGATAGCCATGCCGATCTTGCGTAGACAGCGGGGACGCTAGCAATCATAACCACCGAACTGACCCCCAGCACAATGAGGCGGGCTTTCACCGGCTTCTGTCCCTTTCCAATCAGTCGCCCAGACAATGCGCCCCCTACCATATTTCCGATATCTGCTGCAAGAAATGGGATCCACGCAAAAGCACCAATCTTGACAAGGGTGAATCCATACTGCTGTTTCAAGTACAGCGGCAGCCAATAAGCAACAAACCACCAAACCGGAGTAGTAATGAAACGCGCAGCAAATATCCCCCAGAACCGCGTACTTGTGAGAAGTGCGGACTTCGATTTCTTGTGAGTCGCAGCACTGCCAGCAACAGTTGTATTAATTAGAAGTTCGCGTTCTTCCGAGCATAGCTTCGGATGATCTTGAGGCGAATGATAGGTTCGGAACCAAATGATAAGCCAGAGCATGCTGATAAGTGGCGTCAACAGAAATGCGTAACGCCAACCAAGCTTGGTCGCCATAAACGCGACGACGGGGGGCGCCATGATCGCGCCGATTGCTGTGCCTCCGTTGAAGAACCCCATTGCGAAGCCGCGCTCTTCTGAGGGGAACCACTCTGCCACCGCCTTGGTGCTCGCCGGCCAATTGCCGCCTTCTCCGAGCCCCAAGATGAAACGAAAGCATGCCAGACTCAGCGCACTAGCCGCCAGCGCATGGAGACCAGCTCCTAATGACCACACCATCACTGAAAGCCCCAGTCCAAGCCGTACACCGACACGATCAAGGAAAGGACCGAAGGGCAGCTGAATCACAGCATTGCCGATCATGAATGCCAATATCACGTGCGAATACTGTTCTGCGCTAAGACGCAGATCCGAAATGATGACCGGCGCTAATACCGACAGTGACTGCCGGTCGAGATAGTTGATGACCGTCACCATAAAGAGCATCATCAGAACGCCCCAGCGCAGCTGGCCACTCTGAATGCCCCGTAATACTACGGCCATGCGGTTTGAGCTAGACATCGGGACCACAGCCATTTTGTTTCACAGCAATGGGTATCCCTTTTGCAATGCTCTGGTGTACGGCTACCGCGACCCTCGTGGCCTCTCTACCATCTTCCCCGGAAGGATACTTACCTTTGATGGATTCCAGATCGCCTCCGTCCTTCAGGTAGCCGACAAGGTGCAAAAACTCTTTTATGGGATCGATGAAATAGCCTGAATACGTCGACTGGCCCAGAGCGTTGATCGTCACGTTAGCCGCATTCGTGTTATAGGTCTCCATCGTTCCTCCGCTGAAACAGCCCGCAGCTCCTCGATCCTGAGTGTCAATTTCGATAAGGCCCTCTGTCCCAACTAAGCGCAGTCCCTGGTTCACAACCGCTTCGAATCCGTCTGGAAGAACCCACGAGACATCGACAGTCACCACTGTGCCATTTTCAAACTTAAGTTCGGCCTTTACTGCATCCGGAGTGTCGATCCCGAGACCCTCAAGCTTCCCTCGGAAGCTATGAGCCAACACACTTCGAACTTCCGACTTGAGGGTCCACCGAAGGAGATCGACCTGGTGACTGCCGAGGAACCAGAATGGTGTCGTATGCGCCGCCCACTTCGACAACCAGTCCCGAGGAACGATGATCTTGGCTTCCATGTAGGCGTATCCGTATTGAATCGTGCCCACGCGTCTCTCGCAGATTAGATCTCGGACCTTCTGTTGTACCGGATCGTAGCGCTTGTGAAAATCGACAAACAGCATCACTCGGTTTTCCCTCGCTGCTTCCAACATTTCATCGCAGCCTTTTAAACTGAGGTCCATTGGCTTCTCCACGAGGATGTGTTTGCCTGCTCTTGCCGCAGCAACTGTCATCTCTCTGTGCAGATGATCGGGGGTGACGATACATACCGCATCAATGTCTTGTCGAGCAAGAAGGTCCCGATAGTCGGTGTTCCCCACGATGCGATACTGCTCGCACAGGCGCGAGACTGTCTCTTGGGTTCGAGCACACACCGCAATTAGTCGTGCCATCCCTTGCCGCTCTAAATCGCGAATCGCATTGATATGATGAGCCGCCCAAATTCCACCCCCGATGATCCCAATCCCCGGAGCACTCTCCATAAATTGTTCCTGTACTTCAGAGATCTGCTCTTTCTGTATTGAAAGTGCAGTTCTCCTTTTTTGTATGTCTGACTGCGCATTTTGTCAAGCAGAAGATGGCACATCGTTGTAGCAACGTGATTCTGTCGCCCTAACAGCAACATAAAACTGTCACCCCCTGAGACTGTAAAGTGTTCCCAAGCGGGTGTCGCGGTAGTAGAGCGAGACCCGCCCATCGAGAGCTTGGTCGATATGCACTTTGGCACCGGCAAAGCTGAAGCGACGAGCCTGCTGGGGATCTGGAAGCGGCGGCCCTTGCACTGCACGATGTTGTCGTTGCTGACCACGCGCTCGTACACGAAGCAACAGATGCGCTCAAGATTTTCCGGAGCCGCGCGCCAGGCGGTTTGGTATTTGCGAGGCCGCCGGGAGAAGCGACGGTTGTAGTCGGCGATGAACTTGCGGAGCACGGCGTTGGCGGAGTCGATGTCGGCAGCTTTGGCGAGCCGCAGTTCGCTGGTGAGGCGATCCTGCAGCACACCCCAGAGACGCTCGACGCGGCCTTTGGCTTGCAGACTGTGGGCGGCGATAAAGGTGATGCCCAGCTGTTCCAGGGCGCGGCCGAACTGCGTGGGATGGCGTTTTTCCGCGAGCTGTTCTTCGACCGTCCAGGAGTCGTCGTTGCGGACGAAGATGCCGCTGTGATCGCCGTAAAAAGCGAGGGACACGCCGTGGCGACGCAGGAGTTGGCGGAGCAAGCAGAGATAGCCGGATGCCGTTTCCGAGGGAAAGAACTGCGCCGCCAGGATTTTACCGGTGGCGTCGTCTTGCATACCGAGAGCGGTGAGCCGGGGCCGCGTCCTTCGAGCCAGTCGTGCGGACTACCATCGAGTTGCACGAGTTCGCCGAGTTGCGCGGAACGCACACAGCGCTGGCGATGAACGGGAGCACGGCGTTTTCTAGGCGAGCCGAGACCTTGCATACGCAGCAGCCGGCGAAGGGTTTCGCGATTGAGCGAGAAGCCCTCGCGCTCGATAAGTTTCTCGCAGAGGTGGTGATCGTTGAAGCCGGCGTAGGTGCTGCGTGCCAGCTGCACGATGCGCTCGCGCACGGCGTTAGGCAGGCGGCGGTGGCTGGGTCGCCCGCGATTAGCGTGCGCCAAAGCCGCCTCCCCGTCTTCGCGCATACGCTTTTTCAAGCGCTTAACCTGGCGGACGCTTAAGGAAAGGAGTGCGGCGGCTTTGACACACGCCAACTCCCCATTCACGCATCTGGAAATCACTGCCACCCGTTGCAGCTCCTTCTGGCTCAATGCAAATGTCTCCCGGTTCATGGGGTGACATTTTCACGTTGCCATTAAGGGATGACAGAATTATGGAGCTGAGACATCGGCACTTTTCTTCTTGACATCGACCAATCGCCAGAGTAAAAGTGGTTCGAATAGTGGGAACAGGAGTTTCTCTAATGAAAACACAGAATTATTGCGCCCTCTCACGTAGTTGCGCTCATATCCCGGAAAGGACATCGCCCATGAGCCACCAGAGGGGTTCACACAAAATCTCCGCGAGGCTCCTACAACTGGTACTGGTAACGCTAACTTTCGGCATGTTGATGTCCCTTCCGATCTATTCGCAGGTGACCGGCGGGACGTTCACCGGGAGAATTACGGACCCTTCGGGCGCATTCATCCCTAATGCGCAAATCACAACTAGAGATTCCGCGACCGGAGTAACCGTGACCACCACGACAAATCCGGATGGCATCTACACAGTGAGCAACCTGCGGCCGGCGACCTATGAAATTAGCGTCACGGCGGTAGGGTTTCAGACGGCAGTGCAGTCAGGGCTAACGCTCACAGTTGGAGCTGTGCAAGTGCTGAATATTGCCATGCGCGTGGGGAAAGTTACCGAAAAGCTCGAAATCACTGGCGAAGCCCCAGCGATTGAACTTGGCACCTCGAGTCTCGACAACACGGTGGAATCCGCGACGATTAAGGAATTGCCTCTTAATGGCCGCGACTGGGCATCTTTGGCCTTGCTCCAACCCGGTGTCGTCCAGGTGAAGACCCAGGATACGGTTAGCAACCCTGGGGGTCATGCTCGCGGGCTGGGAATGCAGATGTCGATCGACGGACAACGCCCTTCGCAAAACGTCTACCGGATAAACGGCATCATCGTCAACGACTACTCGAACGCGGGTCCAGGAAACGTACTCGGCGCAAACCTGGGTGTGGACGCGATTCAGGAATTCTCGGTTTTGACCAGCAACTACTCGTCCGAGTACGGCTATACCTCCGGGGGAGTCATCAACGCCATCACGCGCTCCGGCACCAATCAGTTTCATGGAAATGCATATGAGTTCCTGCGTAACAGCGCTCTGGACGCGCCAAATTTCTTCGACGATTACAATCACGTCCAGAAGCCGCCTTTTAAACGCAACCAGTTCGGCGGCTCGGCAGGAGGGCCCATCAAGAAGGAGAAGATCTTCATTTTTGGTGACTACGAAGGACTTCGTCAAAACAAGGGGGTCACCCAAACCGCGTTTACTCCCTCGCCCAATGCGCGGCTCGGACTGCTTAACGACGCGAACGGCAATCCGCTACCCCCGATTACAGTGGACCCTAACGTCCAGAATGTGCTAACCGCCTTCTATCCCTTGCCCAATGCTGGCCTAATCGGCCCGTCAAACAATACGGGCACGTACGTCGTTGCGGGTCAGCAAAAGGTGATCGACAACTTCGTCACGGCGAGGGGCGATGTAAAGTTCTCGGGCAAAGACGGCCTGAATTCCTTTTGGTATTACGACCGCTCGAGTTACAGCAAGCCCGATGCTTTGAACACTCAATTGAAAGGTTTTGGAACGTATCGGCAGGGCGCTTCCCTAGAAGAGAGCCACGTCGTCAGCAACAGAATGATTAATAACGTTCGACTGGGATATAGCCTCTCGACTGTGAATAACGCAGATGTAGCGGCGATTGTCCCGGCTTGGCTAGACCACTCCTTTGGGATATTACCGTCGTCATTCGAGCCGCAAATCGCTTCCGTAAACTCGGGCGGAGGAGTGGGGGGGGTCAGCTCGCTACCAACCTTCAACACCCAGGGGAACGAGAACTTCACTGGGGAGACCTTTCAGGTGTACGACGATGCCTCCTACATTGTGGGGACCCACAACCTGAAGTTCGGCGCCATGTTCCTTAGAGATCATGAAGACGTTTTCTTTTGGAATTTCGCGAATGGCACCGTCTCCTTTAGCACACTGGCAGACTTTCTGCAGGACATACCGTTTAAGGCGCAGAGTCCTGGCGTCCCACCGTTCGTCACCGGGATCTCGCCACACCATAACCGCGCCTCGATTATCGCCGGGTATATCCAGGACGATTGGCAGAAGCGCCCCGGGCTGACCATTAACTTAGGGTTGCGCTATGAAATGTCGACGATTCCGACCGAGACTGATGGAAAGATTCAAGTCATGGAGACCCTCTTTACTAATCCGGGCAATTGCCAGCTTGACAGCCACGGCAATGCTAACTGTCCGGGTTTTTACAAGTCTTACTTTCAGTCAAACCCGACCACCAAGAACTTCGAGCCGCGGATCGGTTTTTCCTGGGATCCATTTCGCAGTGGCAAAACTGCCGTTCGCGGTGGTTTCGGAATCTTTGACGCTCTTCCCCTCCCGTACGAGCTAGCGCTCAATAACGCGCAAACCTCTCCATTCACACCCACCATTATTCTGACCAATCCTCCGCAAGGGTCATTCCCACACGGCCTGGCTAACCTGTTTCTGGGATGCCCGACCTGCATCCCGCCGAGTTCGAGCAAAGCATGGCAGTATGTCGAACCGAACCCGAAGCGCAATTACATCCTGCAATACAACTTGAATATCCAGAGGCAAGTCGCCTCAAGTAACACGGTAACGCTGGCCTATGCAGGAGCGAGGGCGTTCCACAACCCCTTCCAGACCGACGAGTTCAACACGGTTTTTCCCTTCAAGACTTCCGCGGGCTGGTTGTTTCCTAACCCCGTCGGCAGCGGCGTGATAAACCCGAGCGCGACCAGCATTGTCCCTGGGCAACTCATAAACGCCAATGTCGGCGAGTTAGGGGGGGGGGTCGTTTGGACAAGCCAGTCCTGGTACGACTCTCTCGAAGTGCGGTGGGAGCAGCGAATGAGACATGGCCTTCAGTGGGAGGCCTCGTTTACCTGGGGCAAGGCCTTGGACACTTCCTCCGGCAGCTTTGCGGGAGACAACTACGCGGGGGATGTGACCCCCACGATCCCTTGGTGGGATCCCCGTATCACTAAAGGGCCGGCGGACTTCGATCTAAGACGCAACCTAGTTCTTAACGGCCTGTGGCAGGTCCCCGCACCGTCGCTCTCGGGGCTCAAGGGATGGATAGCTGGAGGATGGGAAGTAGGATCAGTCATTGAGTTGCAGGACGGTGTTCCCATCTGGCCCCTGGATGGCATCGAGGGAGATCCGATGGGTCAACTCAACTCGGAGCCATTGGCTATTCCGGACCGCGTTTGCAGCAGCATGACCAACCCCGGAAGTGTCCAATACCTCAAGGCGAATTGCCTTATCAATGCCGTTGCGCCCAGCCTCGCATTTTACAATGCGGCGCCACCGTTCGGCTGCGATCACAAATTCCCTTACCCGACCTGTATTAACCTCCTCGGCAATTTGGGTCGTAACTCGATTATTGGGCCAGGCTTGGTCAATGTCGATTTCTCCTTGGTTAAGAACGACCACATCAAAAGAGTGTCAGAGAACTTCAATATCCAGTTCCGGGCCGAGTTCTTTAACATCTTGAACCATGTTAACTTCGCGCCTCCAATCTCTAATCTCGAGGCGATCGACGCATCGGGGAATCCGGTTCCCGGCTTCGGCCAGATCACTACAACCCAGACGGACTCGCGCGAGATCCAGTTCGGGGTGAAGATAATTTGGTAAGGAATCAATTAGGGCTCGTGAAAACCCGAGCGGCTGAAGACAATTCGTAACGTCGGAACACGAGCCCTTGTCCACAAAAGATCGGAGGCGTACGGGCAACAATGGGCTGACGACTTCGAGAGCAATCTACACCGGAATTTCCTTTTTGGCTTCGAAAACGGGAGCGATGACCATCTCCGTGTGCTCGATCTTCTGAGCCGTCAGGCTTTCGAGCTTGGGGATCTGTTGCCGTTGTTCAGGGTTGTCCAACGTTAGGAAGCGAATCGCTGCCTGGTCCTGCGCAACCTTGAGCAGGCCGGCCCGGTAGGACTCGAGATAGGACTCCTTGCCCGTCAGCGTAAATCCGCGGGAGTTCGATTCGATGCCCTCCACGGCGAAGACTAAATCCTGGATGCTTTCCAGAACCTTGTGAGTGTGGCTCACCCACCGCGCGCTCTCCCTGGATACGACGATGCCTCGATAGGAAATCGCACCTACGACGAGTAACGTCAACATCGCGGAGCCGAACGCGAGTTGCATTTTGCGATTCAAAAAGGACTTTGATGTCACTTGACCTGATCCCTGGCTTTTCACTGAACGTTCTCCGTGTCTAAAATCTGGATTGTGTGTATGAAACTTGGACGAAAACCACAGCCCAGCTCGTGACTCGCCGGAACATCGGCGCTCATGAGCCAGCAGTCAGTCCTTTGTCTTCAATGATGTGGCAGAGATTTTTTAACTCATTGGGCGCAGACCTAGTTCAAATGTAGGCAAGGGAATGGCCATGATGAGATATGTCGCTTTTTGATCGGATGGAAGTGCGACCTCGGCAGGACGTTTAGGTACGCCGGGAGATTTGAGTACCAAGCCTCAACCCCGCTACGCAGGTCGTGGCTGCCGTTCAGGCGGCTGCGAAGGGGCCCGTCGGGACGGAGATTGCCACCTCCCCGCATGCCGAGGCGTTCGCCGTATTCGCAAATTGTGGCCCGTTGACGGGCTAAGCGGAAGTTATGTCCCGAGACGGACTCTCAACAAAGCTGGCTTGGGAGAAGTTTGGCCCACCGCGATACGCCGAGGGGCGGCAGACTGGGCCACTTCGCCGAGTCGGCGCTTTTGACAGCGTGATGGGCCGGTCTGCGGCTCCCAGAGAACCGGCAAGGAGTGCAGGTTTGAACTTCAGTAGATCCAGTTCTTCAGTGGCCTGCCGGTTTCCGTGGCATTATCCTGGCCGCTGACAAGCGATTCAACGGATTCTTCGAGCTTTCGCATCGCCTCGGCCCCATCACTGTCGCACTTGAATATCGTGGTCGTTGCATTATGAGTGCAGACAGATGTTTCTATCTTGTTGAATGTGGGGCATGGGCGATGCCTTACAGGTCTTGAAAATCACGCTCGGGAACGCTCGGGAACAATGAATCGTGAGCGAACGTGAGCCGATCTGATAGTGCGACATCGCACGGCCTGCTCTAGGGGTGGGCTTCACTGTCCCTGAGTTGCGCCCAATTGCGCCCACTGTTAGTCCCGATAAGTTGCTTTGGAATTGGTCGGGGAGAGAAGATTTGAACTTCCGATTGGAAGGCGATAGTCACTTTGATGGTGGTCTTGCCGCCGGCACGACGATCGTTCAACTTAAACCCATGCCTACCGCGGTCGTTGCGATGAACGACCTCACTGCGATAGGGATCATGAAGGCCGTGCGCACTCGCGGTATGGATATTCCCGGCGACTTGTCGGTGACCGGCTATGACTTTATTCAAATGGCGCAGTACACCAGTCCTTCCCTGACGACTGTAGATTTGAAGCGCGATCTGCTGGGACGCATCGCGGCCGATAGTCTCCACGATCTGTTCGCTTCCGCAACTCACATGGGCCAAGAATACATCGTGGTGCCGGAGCTTCGTTTAGGTCAATCGACGGGACCACCTCGGCCTGTTCCGAAGGCTTAGTACTATATCTGCTTACGCGATTGCTTAATCGCTTAACAGCTTTTCTCAAGACAGGCATGCTTTAAGCTTCAAAAGGGGTTTACAGGAGAAGATCCCTTGCTCAGTGTTCTTTTGTGCCTGACTTGGATGCCGGGACTTCAATACTTCAATCGACGCCAGCGGTTGTCGCACGATCTATGATCGGTAACCGTCAATTTTGAGGTCAGTGTCGTTTGACTCTATGAATGCTGGGCGACCCACGCAGCGGGAGTACGACTTGCGAGGCACTGGATTGGGAGATCGGCAAACCCGGGGAGAACCGCGGCCAAGTAGTCGCGCACTGGGAGTTTCAACCTGCGGCAGCTTTCCACGATGGAGAGAATCGCCGCGACCTTTGGCCCCGCTTGTGGGCTGCCTATGTGTATCCAATTCTTTCTACCCAGCGCGACTGGTCGCATTGAATTCTCCGCCATGTTATTGCTCAATTCAAGTTCTGGATATTCCAAGAATCGTGTAAGTTTCCTCCAAAGTGTGAGCGCGTATTGGCAGGCTTTGCTTAACGCGCTGGAGGGCAATGCGATGGACTGCGCTGCCTTGATCTTGCTGCGGATATCATCCAGAAGAGGTTTGGCTCTCTCCTGCCGCCGGACATGGCGCGCGGTAACACTCAGCGCCTTGCGGCGAGCGTCGGCGTCGACGGCAAACAGCTCATTCATCCGCGCCACGATCGGGGTTGCAACCGGGTCTTGGGGATTTAGCTGCACCGCCTGGAAAAACTGTCTTCTAGCATGAGCCCAACAAGCCGCATGTACCATTCCCGGCCCACCGATCTGTTCATAAGCCGCGTATCCGTCGGTTTGGAGAATGCCTTCGAACTGTCCCAGGAACCGCTTCGGCCCATCGCGTCCACGGCCTAGACGGAAGTCGAACACCACGCTTCCTCCGGGGCGACTGTATTGCCAGAGGTACGCTTGGTGGTTCTTACCTCGGCCCTCGCGTGTCTGCACATCGACTGGGGTTTCATCCGCCTGAATGTAACTTCCGCTGATCAATTCTCGCCTCATCGCGGCGACCATGGGGATGAGCAACTCGCCGACTTTGAGGACCCACCCGTCCAGCGTTGCGCGGCTGATTTCCAAGCCCGTGTCTCTTTCCAGAATCACGCTCTGCCGATGCAGCGGCGTGTGGTTGCAATACTTGCTGACGACCGTGTCGATGACGATGCGGTCACTCGCGAGGCACTTCTCGATAATCCTTGGCAGCAGGAGCGTCGAAACAACTCCGAGATCCTCAGAGGACCGGCAAGCCCGCTTCTCTCGTTTTGTGACCAGAACGAAATACTCCGCCGGTTCCACTTCCAACTGGGAACTTTCTTCGTAGCCGATCACCACTGTTTCTCTGCCGCAGCGTTTGCACACACGCTGATCCGGCGTGCAAGCCAGAACCCGCTCTACGCGTGGAAGATTCGCCGGCAACTCTTGGCGACCCGGATGCTTGACGGATTTCTTGGTCGAGCGATGCACTGGCGCGTGCTCGCTCTCCGCCTGCTCGATCATTTCACTGACGACAGGTGCAAGCTCGAACAATTGCATTTGCGCCTGCGAAAGTTTTTCTCCGCCCGCTCCATATTTCTCGATCCGCATCAGCCGCAGCCGCTCTTCCAGCACGCGAATCCGCAGCTCCGCGTACTGTAGCTTGCTCTTCAGTTGGGCGATGAGTTCCAGATCGGCTGGTGCGGAAGGAATGGAAGCTAAACTCACAATGAGTTAATGATTTACCAGAGTCGATCGAAACGTTCAAACAACCAAGCAATCATGCGGCAGCATGTCCCTCTGGCAGGGCCTTCCGGTACCATTGCTTGTGTTTGGTTTTGGCCAGATCAATCCCACCTAATAGTAGGGACAGCTCTTCGTGACTCAGGACGACCTTGCCTTGCGCATCGCCGGATTGCGGCCAGGTGAAACGCCCTTTCTCCAGCCTCTTGGCACAGACCCAGAGTCCGGTTCCGTCCCAGACGAGGACCTTCAACCGATTGCGCTGGGCGTTGCAGAACAAGAACAGGTACCCGCTCAAGGGCTCGCACGACAATCGATCCCGGACCAGACCGTACAGCCCCTCGAACCCCTTGCGCATGTCGGTGACTCCGGCGGCCAGATAGATCCGTGTGGCTGGACCCAAACCAAACACGGCTTACACCCGCTCCAGTGTACTCACCAGGCGCTCGAACGTATTCGTATCAAAATCAGGATGTACCTCGATCCGGCGCCCGCCCGGCAGCACCACCGCCAGCCCACAACTCGCTCTGTGCTGCGTCGGCGATTCCCTGGCGGCCAACTCTACCGGCACCAACCGGCCGGCCGAAGAAACTCGTCTACGCCTTTTCCAACGCCGCGTCTTCAGATGGCGATCCAGCGTGCTGAAGCTCAAACCTCGACTCCGGCAAAACTCGCTGCGTCGCATGCCACTGCTCATGAATTTCGCCACCAACTCCTGAACTTCCGCGCGTGTACGTCGCTTGGGCGCTGACAACCTATTTTCCATGGTCATCCAGCTACTTCAACACAGACACGCCTCTGCGGACAGGTGTGTTGGTCAAACGTTTACGTAACACCCGTAGACCGCCTGGAAATACTCCTACTTCGCCTTGTGCTCCCAATCTACCCTCCTGTCATCGACTCTGAGCCGGGTCCCATCCTAAATGTCTCGACGCCCTCCCCTCCGGTTTACATTTAGCATGGCTCGATGCCGACGGACGGAAATGTGCGCAAAGATCAGCTTCCTTATAATGAAGTTCTGGGCTCACTAAACCGAACAGTGCCTCCACCCGGCACTGTTGAAAGCAGCTATTCCAGTTGCAGCTTGCCCGAGAAGCTTAGCCCGGCAAGATCTCCTTCAATGCCCACTCAATCCTGTCCACCTCTTCGCGAATGATTCGGATCGACTGCTGGTTTTTCACCGGGTGGGCCACCGGAGCGATCCCTTCCACAGCGCCTCGTATTTGATGATTCCGAGCCCAAATGAAGTTGAGCCTTGCGCTTCTCTCCTTGCGATTTCTGTAAACGCCGCAGACGAACTTAGTGGCAAGCCAGGCAAATACCGAACCAAACAGCACCTCAACCGGAATACGATCGGTTGCGCCGTCAAACTGTGAAAACAAGAGTCGATAGACCGCTTCACCCATCCCAAACGATGCGAACAATACAGTTGCCCCAAACAAATATACTTTTAAGCGCTCCATTGGTTGCAAGCGTATGGAGTCGTCGTTTCCGTCACGTGTCCGCACAAAGTTGATGGACATCTTTTCCCCTCAATGATTTGTCAATGTTCCCGAGGTCGCAATCAGCGGCACCAGCGCCAGTCTCGCTGAAATGATAACTTGAAATTTCACGCGCCGGTAGTGACGCAGCGGGCGGAAGCCGTGGCAACCGACAAACCGCATCTCCTGTCTGGCTCGTTCCTCCCGAGTCACGGGCAAACCGGCAGTTATCGGCATGCGACTCATCGGCGGTTGAACAGCGACCCACACCGGAAGCTGGCTCCGGAAGTTGTCCCGAAGTCGGCTTCGAGGACATCTCCTCGAAGCCCGTCTCTGGCCCGTCGAGTCGAGCTCTTCCCGTTTCCAGGGCGATAAGGAAGAATTCCAGCGAGAAACCGAGCGCCGTTTAGTTTTGACGAGCCACAACCGCCCAAAATGCTGCAGCGGCAGTTGAACGGGAGCGGCGGTGGAGCCGGGCGAGAGCAATTAATAGTACTCGTCGCTGTGCGCCCGAAAGTGATCAGCTATCTCGCGAAAAAACGACTCGGCGGCTTCTGCATACCCCTTCAGCAGTTTCTCGCTGACGAAGAACTCCTCCCCGGAAAGCGGCGCAGAGACGGTCCTGCCGTCTATCCGCCCAAGCCCATCTTCTTCCATTTTCTTATAGAGCTCCTCAAATGCTGGATCGCTGAACAATTCTGGTCGAATATCCCGCAATTGACGCGTCGCAGGACCCTCCGCATGTTTGACCGCATTCGCAACGAGGCGAAGCTCGTCAATTGTCGGCCAGGAGGGCAGTGTTTCGAAGTCGAGGCGAAGATTAGTAACATACCACTTCTTAACCTCTTCAAGCTTCGTATCCCGCGGCGGTTCCATCATGAATCCTCCATCTCTACAGAGGAGCGAGAGCCGCTGTTCGGTGAGGTGGAAGAGACCGGCCGCCAGCAGATTCATCATCGATTGCCGCAGCGAGGTCATCATCTGATACCAACTCAAACCTCGATCCTGGGCGTCTTCGGCCACATCTCCCATATCGATATCCCAGTCTTCCCCGGCGGGCTGCGAGCCGATTGTGTCGTAGTATTCCCGGGCGACTTTGTCAGCTCGTTCGTTAAGATCTCCAAAAGCTGGCAGCACGTCGCCGAAGATATATTCCCGGAAGGCGGTTATCGGCCCAATGATGTATCCACGGATCTGCACTTCAAGATATGCGCCGTTCATTGCTCTCGCCTCGCGCTTATTGTTTGCTTTCAGCGGCGAGTCGCCAAGCTGTCGGCACGCAGATGTCGCGTTTTCTTGCGAGCCGAAATGCGCCGTTCCGCTCGCCGTATCAGGGTTGAGACTGGGACGCCGAAGGCTTCAGCGAGATCCGAGATCGCTTCATGATAGATCTGAGCATAATCGTACTCTCTGGACCAGGTCGTGTCGGCGCCGGTCTGGTTTGAGGTTGCAATGACCTCGCAAGGTTGTCCAAATTTGGGCTTGGGTGGGATAACTTGAGGGCTTTCTTGCCAAATCGGGCCACAGCCCTCGTCGCCATGCCCCCTGTACCAGCGGCGTTTCCGCTGATTGCGGGTTACGTCTATCACAAAGGCAGTTGGCACGGTCGCAAGGCGCGCAATTTCAGCGAAATCTTTTCGAAGTCTTCTACGCTAAAGGCGGAAGGATATACCGAAGTTAAAGTGGCGGCCCACTAGGTCGCTTCAGCCAAAGCGTCAGCTGCGCGACCCTCGGGTGAATCTCTTTTGACGTGCGAAGCGTCTTCGTTTGAAACGTTCACATCGCGTCGAGTCTGGAGGGTGCGGTAACAGCCAGCCAGATCATGGACGCTGCTTACGATCGAACTGATCGGAGCGACGATGCTAAAGTCACGGGTTTAGCGCGCGTGCGTGTACCAGATTGAACCTGGCAACCAGTAATTGCGCCCTTCTCCCCACACCGCATGAGTGCTACCGAGGTTATCGATGCCGATGGAAAACAAGTTGCCAAATGGGAAGAGGAAACCGTTGGGCAGGATGTAATCGTATCCGCGCACTGGGCTGGAGAGCTGCGATTCCGGCGACCAGGTCGCCCCGCCGTTGGTGGAAGCCCGGTAGAAGGTATTCCAAAGAGCATGGTTTTGCGTATCCACTTCTCTCGTGTCCATCCATGCAATGCGGACGTCGCCCGCGGGGCCGGCGGTGATGGCCGGGAAGCAGTGCTCCACGTCAAACGGGGCATTCGAGACGTCAACCCTCGCTGACCAGTTTTGCCCTTCGTTCGTGGAAGAGGAGAAGTAAATGCGCTCCGGACCGCCTACGACCGAGTCGGAGTTCCACAAGGCATAGATGATTCCGGCATCATCGGAAGCCAGAGCCATCTGGGAGGCCAGAAAGCCAGCCGAACAGACCTGAACCGAGCAACCCGGCGCCGCGGTGGAAACGTCCATCGGCGTCGTACTCCAGTTCCGGCCGCCGTCCGCCGATCGGCTTACAAACACCTCCACCGGTCGCGTGAGAATATCTGTTCGCGGGTACGCCGTCCAGGAAAAATAGACGTTGCCGACGGGATCCACAGTAGCCCCTGCAGCCAGTGACCAGCCAGGCCCCGCACCAGGATTCAACACAGTGGGAGAAAAATTCTGCGCGTAATCATGCGACGCCGCTACCGCGAGCGTCTGATCGTGGTTAAAGCTCACGTAGACATTGGCGCCGCGAACGGCCAGCACCGGCTTGTCGATGACGACTTCTGGAGAATGTTCAGCGACGGTGGAGAGGCGCAACACCTGGTTGATGGGCGCGACATTCCCGGAGAATGGTGGACATTGTTTCACTCGAAGCCGCTCAACGATTTGATTGAGCGCTCGCTCAAAGCCAATCCCGACCTCAAGGCGGCGCAGGCCGCATTGTTAGTTGCAAGAGAGAATGTGCTGGCCCAACGCGGTGCTTACTACCCAAGTGTTTCGGGAAGTTTTTCAGCGACCCGGGCGAAGACATCGAGTGACCTTTCACCTGTGACCAACACCAGTGCCTTGTATTACAGCCTCTACACGCCGCAGGTGAGCGTGTCGTTTGTGCCGGACGTTTTCGGTCTGAACCGGCGAACCGTGGAGTCGTTGCAGGCGCAGGAACAGCAGGCGCGTTTTGCCCTGGCCGCGACCCATATCACATTAAGTTCAAACATCGCCGCCGCAGCGATACAAGAGGCGTCATTGCGGGGGCAGATTGCCGCGACCCGTGAGCTCATCACCATCAACACCAACATGCTGCAGATTTTGCGGAATCAGTATGCGAAGGGGTATGTGAGCCAGCTCGACGTGGCCGCGCAGGAATCGCAGCTCGCGCAAGTCGCTGCCACCTTGCCTCCGCTGCTTAAGCAGTTGGCTCAACAACGGGACCTGCTTGCTGTGCTGTCGGGCGGGTTCCCCAGCCAGGATTTGACCGAAAAGTTTGAACTGTCGAGTTTGCAACTGCCGCAGGAACTGCCGGTGAGCCTTCCTTCGCAACTCGTGGAGCAACGCCCGGATGTGCGCCAGGCCGAGGAGAGCCTGCATTCCGCCAGCGCCCAGATTGGAATAGCGCGCGCGAACCGCCTCCCGAACTTTGCCCTGACTGGAGATGTTGGCAGCATGGCGCTGGCTGCCAGCAATATGTTCGCGGCGGGCACGGGCTTTCGGGATATCGGCGCAAGCGTCACCCAGCCCATTTTTCAAGGCGGCACCCTCCTGCATCGGGAGCGCGCCGCCAGAGCCGCTTATACTCAGGCCGACGAACAATACCGCAGCACGGTCCTCACTGCGTTCCAGAATGTTGCGGACACGCTGAATGCGCTTCAACAGGATGCCGACGCCTTAAAGGCCGCAGCGGCCGCAAAGGATGCCGCCAGCGTCACCCTCGACCTGACGAAGAAACAGCTTGAATCCGGCTACGCCAACTACCTCGCGCTCTTGAGCGCGGAACAAGCCTATCAGCAAGCCCTGCTTAACCTCGTGCAGGCTCAGTCGAATCGTTATGCCGACACAGCCGCATTGTTTCAGGCTCTTGGCGGCGGATGGTGGAACCGAACCGATATCCCAAAGAGCTAACTATGAAGGCGGTACTAGTTGCGTTCTTAAGCAGCGGTAGTCTAATGGCAACCGACCTTGTGGTGAGTGCTGTCGCCATGTCGTTCGGGACCTTTGTTGTGGTCTCACCCCATCGCGCGGCCAAGATCTGGGGATCTCAATGAGTCCCCCGACTTGGCTCCTGACCGAAGAGCTTCGTTCGTACGCTGGTACCGTGCCTTCGGGATCTTTCTATGGCTGTCGTCTGTGCGCTGATGCCAATGATCTCTTCCGTATTATTTCCGAGCGCGGATACAAAAAGGCGGTTGTGCTCAGGATCTAGACCGAAATGATCAATGCGCCCTTTCACATTCGACAAAGGGATGGCTCCAGTCAAATCGAGCGGAGCTGCGCCCGGAGGTGCCGAGTTGTTCTGACCACAGACTTGCACGCCTAATGCTGCCATCAGTATCGGAACGAGACTAATGCGACACACTTTTCTCAATTCTCTCCTCCCTTCGCAGACAATCTCGCGTAGGTTTCACGTGCACCTCAGCCCTCGCCCTGCTAGCGCTGCGGAGGCGGTGAGAAGGGGCACAAGACCTTCCAGCGTCACACACCCGAGCGCATCGCCCTGCATAATTAGTTGATGCGAACTGTCCTCTCTACATAGCATTTCGACAAAGACATTCGATAATATGATGTCGAGCGTGTCCAACGAGTTCTCCTGTGATGAGTAGAATCATTCAGTTCCTCCTCAGACCCACGCAAGGCCCGCGCAGCGTGCTGCTGGTTCGGATCGCGGCGGGACTGATCTTCTTTACGCAGGGCATTCTGAAGTACATCGACCCAAGCATGGGAGTGGTTCGCTTCACGAGAATCGGGTTTCCCCATCCTTACTTTACAGCCCATTTTGTCGGCACCTTCGAGGTCCTCTGCGGTCTCCTTCTGTTCTTGGGTCTTTGGACTAGGCTCGTGTCCATTCCGCTACTGATCGTGATCACGACCGCAATTGCGACGACAAAGATTCCGGAATTGTTTCGCGCCAACCAGGGTTTCTGGTACATGGTCAGCGATGCGCACACCGATTTTGCCATGTTCTGCTGCTTGGTTTTTCTCATCTCAGTGGGTGGTGGAAGTTGGTCCCTTGACGCAAAGCTTGCTCGGCACCCAAGTAGCGACTGATAGGGAGGCTCGATGAAGGAATTATCGGAATCCAGACGCAAATTTCTAAAAGCAGCAGGTCTGACCGCAGCAGTGGTTCTCTTGCCCGCCGGCGCTGCCATTGCTGAATCGGGCATTTCAACGCAGAGCAACGACTCACCTGTCACTTCGTCGGATTCCGGTTCTCCTGACTACACATTGCACATCAAAACAACTCCCGTGGAGATCGCACCCAAGCGGATCATTTCGGTGACCACCTACAACGGGCAATTTCCGGGGCCACTGCTTCGCTTCAAGGAAGGCCAACAGGCCACAGTGGACGTGTTCAACGACACAGATGTGCCAGAACAACTGCATTGGCACGGGCAAATGGTGCCCGTTGACGTGGATGGATCTGCGGAAGAGGGCACACCCTTTATTCCTGCCCATGGTAAACGCCGGATCGTATTCACTCCGCGACCCGCAGGATTTCGTTTCTATCACACGCACAATCGAGCGGGCGCGGATCTCTACGCGGGACAGTACGGCGGCGAGGTTGGTCCCGTGTACATCGAGCCAAAGCACGAACCAGGTAGCTATGACCGCGAAGTCTTCCTTGTGCTGAAGGAGTTTGAGCCGACTTTCAGCCGCGGTGGAGACATGGCCCAGAACTTCCTACCGCCAACCAAGGTGAAAGCGCTCGAAGATCAAGGCGAGTCAGCCATGAAGACTTCTCTCGCCAAGGGCATGCCGCACGGATACGAAGTCGGTTACGGTTCTTTTACGATTAATGGCCGGATGCTGCACCGCGGGGAGCCCATTCGCGTGAAACAGGGTGAACGAGTTCTGTTCCATGTGTTGAATGGAAGCGCGACCGAAATTCGTAGCCTTGCTCTGCCTGGTCATTCTTTTAAGGTGGTTGGCTTAGATGGCAATCCCGTGCCGAATCCGGCGAGTGTTCCCGTGCTCTGGTTCGGCACCGCGGAGCGCATTTCTGCCATTGTTGAAATGAAGCATCCTGGAATCTGGATCATGGGCGATCTGGCGGACGATGATCGTCAGCACGGCATGGGAATCGTCATCGAATACGCGGGGGCGAAGGGGAAGGCAGAATGGATTGCACCGCCGCCCCATCGGTGGAACTACGGGTTATTCGCGAAGCCGGGTGCAAGTGCCCCGCCGCCGGACGAAACTTTCGAGATGATCTTTGCAAAAGATAACGCCGCCGAAGAAGGCTTCAACCGATGGACGATCAACGGCGTGGCTTACTCGAGATGAGCAACGAAATGGCTCCCGCCTCATTTCATTTGAAAGAAGGAAAGCGCTATCGAATTCGCATGCGCAATGCCAGTGACGACATCCATCCCATCCATCTGCACCGGCATAGCTTTGAACTCACGCACTTGGCGGGAAAGACAACATCCGGAATCTTGAAAGATGTGGTCATGTTGGGCGGCTATCAGGAAGCCGAAATCGACTTTGTGGCCGACAATCCAGGACGGACGCTATTCCACTGCCACCAGCAACTGCACATGGACTTCGGCTTCATGACACTATTCGACTATGTGTGAATGACCGGGCATCTGGAGCAGGATTTTCACCGAGATCTCTTCATCCGCTAAGTCCGGCGTGAATCAGACCGCCGGGACACACCTACCCTCGCGTGGTTCCGACCACATCTGACTTTTCTTGCATTTCTCAGCCAAGCATCATGGGTTAGGATCGTGGGTTCGGCGCGTTTGTTTCGACACTGCAACTTCTTTAGAATGATATTCTTAAGAGACAAAGATGAACCGCCGACACCCGCCCGGCCAGTGCTACGTTAAGCTGTAGTCTCAACAACTTAAGTGACTCCAGGTGGCCGCCTAAGTCCTTGAGAGGACGTGAGAGACATGCGAAGCGTGGGTTCAAAAACAGGCGCAAAGAGTTCCCAAACCTCGGGCAGAATCCAGGGGTTTCACTTTCGATCTGGCAATTACATTCTCCAGCAACTGGAGAAGTTCCACTTGAAATCCGCTGGAACTCGTTCCGTCAATGACCATAAGGGCGTCTATCATTTATAAATGCGCCAGATATCTCGACCTCTGCCGTGACAGTTTTGCCGGGATAGGTTTTACAACAACTTACAAGACCGCGGGGACTGCCAAAGTACGCGGAAGTCGTATAAGACATCGCATTTTGTGGGTTGGGTTGTGGGTTGAGAATTTGACACCGCGCGGGCCACCTTGCCCACATTTGCCTCTTTCACATCAAGCGGAAACGCGCAGTTTGAGACCTGAAGAGCTTCCAATTTCCCCCAATCCGATATCATTCGCGTCCAAATTAAC
>PKXK01000238.1:522-22651 GCA_003132325.1 Acidobacteriaceae bacterium | reverse complement strand
CGGCAAGCCGCGTCTCTACAAAGAATGGCAAACGTTCTCGACATTCGGCGCCGTATCCGCAGCGTGGTCAACACGCGGCAGATCACCAAGGCGATGAAGACCGTCTCGGCGGCGAAATTGCGCCGCGCGCAAGAAGGCGCGCTGGCCGCGCGTCCCTATTCGCAGATGCTCACCAACGTTCTTAAGTCGCTAGTGTCGCGAGCCGATATCTACGATCCCGTCACCGGAGAGCCGCGTCATCCGCTGCTTGCCGAGCGCCCGGAAAACAGCATCCTGCTCATCGTCGTTACCGGAGATAAGGGCCTGGCCGGGGCTTTCAACACCAATATCCTGAAGATGGTCGCGAAATTCATCGAGTCGAAGCCGGAACAAAATATCGACGTCGAGTGTATCGGACGCAAGGGCCGCGACTTCATGCGCCGCCGCTATCCGATGGCGCCAGAGCGGGCCCCTGTCGATGGAGCGACGGGCGTCTCGCCCGTCCAGCCGGGTTCGGAGGCTGCTCCGCCGCGCGCCGGTCGCGTGCAGATCGTCGGCGAATATATCGGAGTTCTCGGCAAGGTCGAACACAATTTCGCGGCCTCTCTAAGCGAAAGCGTGATTGCCCGCTATACCCGCGGCGAGATCGACGCCGTCTACATTCTGTTCAACGAATTCAAGTCGGTCATCGCGCAACGCCTCGTCGCCGAGCGTCTTCTGCCCATCAAGGAGATCGGCGAAGTCGACGTCCGCATGGCGGAAGAGGCTTCGGAAGAGGAACGCAAGCAGCGAGTCGAAGCGGCGAAGTCGGCCCACGTCGGGCTGCGTCCCATCGATACCAGCGCCGTCGATGAGGCCGCAGCCAAATTCGGGGCGTCGCCCGTCGATTACATTTACGAGCAGCCGCCCGAGCAGCTTTTCGGGGGCATTCTGCCGAAGTACCTCGGCATCCAGATTTTTCATGCGCTGCTGGAATCCGTTGCCGCCGAGCACGCCGCCCGTATGACGGCCATGGATGCGGCCACTAACAACGCCAGCGACATGATCGATTCGCTCACGCTGGTCATGAATCGCGCGCGCCAGGCCAAGATCACGAAAGAAATTATCGAGATCGTAAGCGGAGCGGCAGCGCAATAAGTCGGCACTTAGCAATTAGCATTTAGCACTTAGCAAAATCTGATGGCTCCAAGCTAACTGCCAAGTGCTAATTGCCGGGTTTTGAGGTCTTATGTCAGAAAATATCGGACACGTAATCCAAATCGCAGGTCCCGCCGTGGACGTGCAGTTTACCGAAGCGGCGATGCCTCCCATTTATCAGGCGCTTCGCGTGGTCAGCGAGGGCTTTACCGTGCCTTTGCCCATCAACGTCATTCTCGAAGTGCAGCAGCATTTAGGCGAAGGCCGGGTACGCTGCGTTGCCATGGAAGCCACCGACGGTATGGTGCGCGGCATGAAGGCCATCGACCAAGGCGGACCGATCTCGGCTCCGGTCGGCCGTGGCACGCTGGGCCGCGTAATGAACGTCATCGGCGAACCGGTTGACAATCTCGGTCCCATTGACTTCGTAAAGAGGATGCCCATTCACCGCCTGGCGCCCGCGTTCGATGAACAGTCGACCACCGCGGAAATGTTCGAGACCGGCGTGAAAGTGGTGGACCTCATCCAGCCCTTCCTGAAAGGCGGAAAGATCGGCCTGTTCGGTGGCGCCGGTGTCGGCAAGACCGTCGTCATCATGGAGCTCATTAACAACGTCGCCAAGCAGCACGGTGGATTTTCCGTGTTCGCCGGTGTAGGCGAGCGCACCCGTGAAGGCAACGACCTCTGGCTGGAAATGAGCGAGTCGGGAGTCATCAAACCCGGCAAGCCCGCCGAATCGAAAGCCGCGTTGATCTATGGCCAGATGACCGAGCCTCCCGGAGCGCGCCTCCGTGTAGCGTTAACCGCTCTGACCGTGGCGGAGTATTTCCGCGATGAAGAAGGGTCCGACACCCTCCTGTTCATCGACAACATATTCCGTTTCACCCAAGCTGGCAGCGAGGTGTCCGCCCTCTTGGGCCGCATGCCCAGTGCCGTCGGATATCAACCCAACTTAGCTACGGAAATGGGTGAGTTACAAGAGAGGATTACTTCGACTAAGAAGGGATCGGTAACATCGGTACAGGCGATCTATGTGCCGGCCGACGACTTGACCGATCCGGCGCCCGCTACGACGTTTGCTCACCTGGATGCCACGACCGTGCTTTCCCGCGCGCTTACGGAGATTGGAATTTATCCGGCGGTGGATCCGCTGGCTTCCACTTCGCGCATTCTCGATCCTCGGATTGTCGGGCAGGAGCATTACGATGTGGCGCAGATGGTCAAGAAGACGCTGCAGACCTACAAAGACCTCCAGGACATCATCGCCATTCTGGGCATCGACGAACTGAGCGAGGACCAGAAGTTGACGGTGGCGCGGGCGCGCAAGATCCAGAAGTTCCTTTCGCAGCCGTTCTTTGTGGCCGAGCAATTCACGGGCACTCCGGGACGCTATGTGAAGATCGCCGACACGGTGAAGGGTTTCCGCGGCATCGTGGAAGGGAAGTATGACGACATCCCGGAGCAGGCGTTCTATATGAAGGGAACGATCGACGAAGTGGTCGAGACGGCGGAAAAGATGAAGGGGACGGCAGCGTAAGATCGGTCGTTTGTCGTTGGTCGTTAGTCGTTGGCAAATGCCAATCGGCTAACGCTTTCGGCTAACGACTAGCGACCAACGACCAACGACCAACGACCAACGACTAACGACCAACGACCAATGGCCAATACTTTCCAACTCGAAATTGTCACTCCCGCTAAGCTGGTGGTGAAGGACGCGGCGGAGGAAATGCAGATCCCGGGGTCGAGCGGGTATCTGGGGATTCTTCCGGGGCACGCTCCGTTGATAACGGAGCTTGGCGTCGGCGTGATTACTTACCAGGCGAGCGGAGTGACGCACACGCTGTCGGTGGCCTGGGGGTTTGCCGAAGTGCTGCCCGACAAGGTGACGATTCTAGCCGAAGCCGCCGAGCGTCCGCAGGAGATCGACGTAGAGCGCGCGCAAAAATCCAAAGACCGCGCCGAAGAGCGGCTGAAGAGCAACGATCCCAAGATCGATTACACGCGCGCCGAAGACGCTTTGCAGCGCGCGGAAACGCGGCTGAATGTTGCCAAAGAAAAGTAGCAAAAATACAGCGCTCAGGCGCTGAAGTTCGTATTTTCGCATGGCGCTCTCTGGCACCTTCGGCTTTAGAGCAGGCATTTCGATCTGCTTCCTTCCACAAAACATTGAGATCCACTGCGGTGCTGGCCGTTTGGCAGGCGTTTTCAACGGTGACTCTGAAAAAGTTTGCACTACATCTGCATTATTAGGACCAGAAAAAAATTCAGGTCTGATACGCGATTTCTCTTGACACTTCTCGCAAACTAGACATAATGAGTGGCGCTAGTGTGGTAGCACGTTCAATCACTTCCCCACCTAATCATCCGTAGTCAGGCTTCCTCAAGAAGCAAGGGACTGTTGTGGAAAGAACCCGTCCGCAAGCGAGTTTGGTGACCGGTTTTCTCAGACCCAATAGGAATCTCGTGTGTCTCAACGGGAGCCATGATCTCCGCGCCGTGCGGAGTCAACTTCAACCAAGATCATCAGGTTTTTTGGGAGGGTAAAACATGAAGAAGTTTGTTTTGACAGCAACGATTTTGATGTTGGCAGTGAGCTTCTCAACCTTGGCGATGGCCCAGCATGAGGGAGGGTCGAGCAATGGCACGGTGCCGCAAGCCGCTACGCGGCCCACGCCGAATTGGTCCATCCCTGAGAGCAGCATTGAGCGGCCTGAAGATGCCGGCCTGCGCATGCACACCAATATTGTGTTCCGCAGCCTCGACGGCACCGACAAGCCAACGCACCTGTCGTCACCGGCAGAAATTCCGAACTTCGGCCCACTCGCAACCGACCAACTCGAGGAGACTCCTCAATCGTTGGGCTGCATTTACCTCGGCAGCCCGAAGAGCGTAGGATGCATACCAAACTACGGCGTGTCCCACGGTCCCAGCGCGGGTGGATCGGGCGCGATCGCTATAGTCGATGCTTTCGACGACCCCACTGCGGCCACGGACCTTAAGTTCTTCGACACGTATTGGGGCTTGGCCGCGGCGAAATTCATCAAGATTAAAATGACCAACTCTTGCACCTCTCCGCCGGCGAACGCAGGTTGGGCTGGCGAAGAAACCCTGGACATCGAGTACGCGCACGTTTATGCTCCCAGCGCCACGATCATTCTGGTCGAGGCGTGCTCCAACCTCAACTCGGACCTGCTCGCTGCCGAGACAGAGGCCTTCCAATACGTCGCTGCGCACTACGGCTTCGGTACCGTCTCGAATAGCTGGGGAGGGGGAGAATTCTCTGGCCAAACCAGCTACGATGGCCTTTTCACCACCTTCGGCAATGGCGTGGACGGTTACGGAATCACCGCCTTTGCATCCGCCGGTGACAGCGGCTGCGGCGCTGCATGGCCGAGTTCGAATCCGTGGCTAGTGTCGGCGGGCGGCACGTCCATCTACAGGAACGCCACCGGCCAAGCTTTCGTGTCGGAAGGCTGCTGGTCCGGCTCGGGCGGCGGCGACAGCAAGTATGAGACTATGGGACTGGCGACCGACTATCAGTACCCGATGTGTGGCAACGACACTAGCGCGTGCAATCCGGCCAACCGCTTAACGCCCGATATGGCGTTGAATTCTGACCCCTCCTCTGGCGTTGCCCTTTACAGCGTATACGCTTTTGGCGGGTGGTCTTGCTGCTGGGGCGGTACCAGCGAAGCTTCTCCCTCCCTGGCTGCCATCGTCAACCGGGCCAACAACCAGCTGTCGAGCTGCTGGTACAATCCTTTTAACGGCTGGTGCTTCTACACCAACGCAGAAAATAACCTGCTGTACTCGCAACTTCCCACGAATAAGGCGTACGGGCAGAACTTCTACGACATTACGCCGGCCACCGGACCCAACACCAACGGTTGCACGGTCGCTAAGCGTTGGGACTACTGCACCGGCGTTGGCAGTCCACGCGGTGTGCTTGGAAAGTAGATCCTCTCGCTGTTTCGATAGCGAAACTAAAAAAGGCCCCGGTTCATCGGGGCCTTTTATTTCAGCGTTTTCTTAATGGTTGTCGCCCGACCACGCGGGATGGCCCTAAAGTTATTGTCATCCGAACGCGGCGATAGCCGCGAGAGGGACCTTACGTCAGCCAGAACCGTTTTGACAGCCGACAGGAACCGATGCCCGCATGCGCCAGAAACGTTCTTTCCCGGTAGAGTTATTGTTCGGGGTAACCGGTAGAGTTGCAGCAAACTACTTAACTATTCATCGTGCTCAACCACTTTGTATGTTTTTTCGATCGGCGTGCAGCTGTCCGGCGGTGTGAGCAGCGCGGGATCCACTTTTTCAAACTTAATGTCGCCGTACAACGCCGCGATTTTAAGCGGCTTGGCCTCCGGCCCGGCTTTGGCGTCTGGCGTGATCTCCGAAACGATCTTGATCGGCACGCCTTTGAAATCGTCGGCCTCCCAGACCTGCGATTTCATGACTTTGCCGTCTGCCCGGGTGACCACGACATCCTCAACCTTGGTTTTGTGACCATCGACAACATCGGTTCCGGCCGGCGTCCTCTCCACCTTTGCACCCCGCAACATCTCCAACGGACTCGTCATAAACCCGTGCTGGTCTCTCCTCATAACGACGCACGATGTGGTTTTATCGGGATACGTCACCATCTTGTAGACTTTCCCGGTCGAGGTTACGAACAGATTGACGATCTTCGGCGTCTGTTCTACTCGCACGGTCGATCCGGAAACATAAACCTTCATCAGCAGGGCCCCGGGGCCGCCGCGGGTAGCGATCTTTTGAATAGCCGTGAAATCGGGGAAATTAAAAGGCGTCGTGGATACCTGTGCCGGCGTACTATCCGCCGCCTTCGCGGGTTCCTGTGCAGCAATAAGACTGACACAAGCTGCCAGCATAAAAAGTACGCCGGCAGCGCAGCGAATTTCTTTCAATAGCCTCAAATCATGCTCCTTTCGACTTGGTTGAGTGAACGGTCCTTAGTATCGACGCGCACCGACATTGGAACACATTCGCCAGCCGTTTTCTAGCGCTTCTTCTGTCTGACTTTCGCTACTTCAAAGCCTGCACGATGTCTGGGTGTCTTTTCCCTTGCGTCGGACGGTCGCGACGCCCAGAGTCCGCTCTGTTACACTTTCCAGTTTCCTTTCTTCTCAGGCAATCGCGTCTCAGGCAGTCGCAAGCGAGGCAATCATGTCTATTCAGCGGGTGGGAGTGATCGGGGCAGGCACGATGGGCAACGGGATTGCCCACGTGTCGGCGCGGTGCGGGTTCAACGTGGTGCTGTGCGATGTGGAGCAGCGATTTCTGGATCGCGGCCTCGGGACGATTGCGAAGAACCTGGATCGCGAAGTGGCCAAGAACAAGATCGCGGCGGGCGACAAGGTGTCCACGCTGGGGCGAATCACGGCGGTGGTCGATCGCGCGAAGCTGGCGGATTGCGACCTCGTGATCGAGGCGGCCACGGAGAAGTTTGAGGTCAAGGCGGAGATTTTCCGCGATCTGGATCGCATGATGAAGGCGAAGCCGGGGGTGATTCTGGCCACGAATACGTCTTCGATCTCGATCACGAAGATTGCGGCGCTGACCGGGCGCGCCGACCGGGTGATTGGGATGCACTTCTTTAATCCGGTGCCGGTCATGAAGCTGGTGGAAGTGATTCGGGGCCTGGCGACATCGCAGGCCACGTTTGAGACGGTGCGCGAGCTGGCCGTGAAATTGGAGAAGACGCCGGTGGAGGTGAATGACGCTCCGGGATTTGTGTCGAACCGGGTGCTGATGCCGCTGCTGAATGAGGCGATGTACGCCGTGATGGAGGGCGTGGCGACGGCCGAGGCGGTGGATGAAGTGTTCAAGCTGGGCATGGCGCATCCCATGGGGCCGCTCACCCTGGCGGATTTTATCGGGCTCGACGTGTGTCTGGATGTGATGCGGGTGATGCAGGATGGGTTGGGGGATCCGAAATATCGGCCTTGTCCGCTGCTGATCAAGATGGTGGATGCGGGCTGGCTGGGACGCAAGAGCGGGCGCGGGTTTTACACGTATTCGTAAAAGACAGGAGACATGACGACAGCCTCGAGCGGAATTCTTCCGAAAGGAAAATCGGGCGGCGACCGCTTTTATTATTTGCTGGCGGCGATGTTGGGAGCGCTGGCGGGGTGGCTGGACATCAAAGTGGGCGATTTGCTGCTGACGGCGATGGTGGTGCTGGCGGCGAACATCCTCCTTGGAATTCTGAGGCCGCGAAGACCATGGCGCTGGGTGGTGCTGATCGGAGGGTTCGTGCCCGTGGTGGAATGGCTGGCGTATTTCTTTCTTTCGCAGAAGCCGGAGCGGGCGCAGATCTACGAATCGTTTCTGGCGTTTCTGCCGGGAATTGCAGGCGCGTACGGCGGAGCCGTGGGGCGCGATGTGGTGGACAATTTGTTTGCGGGGAAGTAGCACCTGCACTCTTGTAGAGACGCGGCTTGCCGCGTCTCCGCCCGCACCCCCGGTCTCTCGAAGCGGGAGACGGGGCAATCCCCGTCTCTACAGACGGGCCGTTTCCCCAAAGGTACCGGCTACTGAAAAACTGTTCCCGTTTCCACAGCCGCTGGGGGTAAGCTACGGCTATGGGAGTGTCGGTGTCGGTGCTGGCGAGCGGCAGCCGTGGGAACTGCGCGCTGGTGGCGACGAGTGCCACGCGAATTCTGGTGGATGCCGGGCTGTCGGGCCGCGAAACTTGCAAGCGGCTGCGGGCGCTGGGCGATCGCGCCGAGGAAATTTCCGCGATCCTGATCACGCACGAACACTCCGACCATGTTGCCGGACTGCAACGGCTGGCCACAAAACTGAATGTGCCGGTCTTCCTGACTGCGCCGACCCATCAGGCCTGGAGCCGGGCGGTGCGCGACCAGCAGGGTGCGATTCCAGAGCTGCCGAAGTCCGAACACTTCTCTGCCGGCCGGGGCTTTCGCGTGGGCGACATCGAGGTCATGCCCTTCACCATTCCGCACGACGCCGCCGATCCGGTGGGCTTCACCTTTCGCGCCGAAGGCGTCAAAGTCGGTTTTGCCACCGATCTCGGCTACATGCCGGCGAGCGTGCGCGACCATTTGCGGGGCTGCACCGTGCTGGTGATGGAATCGAATCACGATGTGGAGATGCTGCGTTCGGGGCCGTATCCGTGGTCGGTGAAGCAGCGGGTGATGAGCCGGGTGGGGCATTTGTCCAATGACGCGCTCGCAGAATTCTTCGCCAGCGATTATGATGGGGGAGCCGAATACGTAGTTTTGGCCCATTTGTCGGAACAGAATAACCATCCCGAAATCGCGCGGGCGGCGGCGGAACAGGCGCTCGGCGGCCGTCCGGGGCTGTGGCATAATCGTGTGCTGCTGGCGTCCCAGACGGAAGTTCTGGAAGCGATCCGGTTGTAGCCTCCGGTTTAGCCTTTTATGAGCGAATGTGTGGAACCGATCGTGGGGAAAATCCTTGCGGGATGGCGCTACGATATTTCCGGCCTGGCTCCGGAGATGCGCGGGGACTACGAACTGCATTTTGCCGATTGCGAGCACTGCCGCGGCCGCCAAAAACTGCACCGCATCATCGATATTTCTCTGATGGTCTTGGCTTCGGCCTCGGCCGTGGCGTTTCTGCTGGCGTTTGCGCTGATCCGGTATTTTGGGCCGCGCCATGCTGTCTGGCTGGAGGTGGGCGCCCTTGCAGGCTTTGCGCTGTCGGCGCTGATCTGGCTGATCGTGGCCGTGGCGACTCCGGCGCCCATGGCGGTGGTGGATGCGGCCAAACTGGGCGCGCTGCACGTGCATGACCGCCTGCCCCCGGAGATTCGTGAGCGCCTACCGGAAGAAATACGAGCGAAGCTCACGGGTTCATGATCGCCTCATAGCGGCCACGGTTTCGGGCCGCCATTTTGCCGACCCCTCGTTAGTGCAATCGCGGTTGACCGGCGGACGGCTTCGGGATAAAGTTTCAGAGGTCAGGGTTCCGTTCTGCCCCCCGCCCTGATTTGCAAACCCTGGTTTACATGCGCTCCGCTTGGTCCAAAATCGCGCTTATTCTCTGTGTGCTTGCCAGTGTGGCGTGGGCATCGCCGCAATTTTCCGGACAGAAACGGCTCGGCCTGACCACCGGCGACCAATGGGAACCGGCCATGGCGGCCGATGGTTCGGGCCGGGTCTACGTTCTTTACCCTCACTACGGGCGCGTACCCGATTGCAAGGGTTGCCGCATCCCGACCATGCTGCTCGTCGCCAGTAACGACAACGGCAAGACCTGGCAGACTCCGCGCGTGATGCTCGAATCGGGATCGGGCCAGTTTGATGCTCAGATTGCCGTCGACCCCGCCGACCGGCGCACCGTGTATGCGGCCTGGCTGCAAAACGGAAAACGCGCGGTGATGCTCGCTAAGTCAGCCGACTCCGGCGCGACGTGGGCGTTCACGATAGCGGTCCGCAGCGATGTGGAACTGGATAAGCCGGCGCTGGCGGTGCGCGGCCCGAACGTCTATGTGGCCTTCAATCATGAAGAAGAGGTGTGGGTGGCGGCCTCCCCGGATGGAGGGCGCAGCTTTACATCGACGCGCGTCAATACGGAAAGCCGTCCGGGATGGTCTCTGCTGGGCGCGGCTACGGTCGATCCCGCCGGCAGCGTGTATCTGACCTGGGCTTCCTACTCCAAGGCGGGAGGAGCGCGGGGCGCGGTGAATTTGTATATCGCGAAGTCGGCGGATGCGGGCAAGGAGTGGAGCGCAACCCTGCTCGATGTTTCCGCGGCGGCGCCCGGCTGCAAGGACGAGGAATGTGGTGAGGGCTATCTGGGCGCGCAGATTGCTCTAACGTCGGATTCCGCTGGAACTCTTTATGCGCTCTGGAGCGCGGGCGGCGCGCCCCTGGGGCCACATCGAATCTATTTCTCGTCATCGACCAACGGCGGCGAGAACTGGCTGCCGCGCATCGGCGTTTCCTACGCCGAGCCGGGAGTGGAACATGCTTTCCCGGCGATTGTGGCCGGAAATACCGGCGACGTCCGCATCGCCTGGATGGATTCGCGCAGCTCTTCTCCTAACTCTCCGCACTGGAACACTTACTATCGGAGTTCGAGCAACGGCGGAGCTACCTGGGGAGATGAGATTCGCGTTTCGGGCTACGTGCCGGGGTATCGGTATATCGCCAAGGAGGGTTTCCGTTTTCCCTTCGGCGACTATTTCTCGCTGGCCATCGACAACCATGGCGACACGCACGTGGTCTGGGGCGAAGGGCTGAACTATCAGTCGCCCGGATCGATCTGGCACGCCAGCGGACGGTAGAAAAGCAGGTCTTAGGTCTTAGGTGTCAGGAAATTCAATCACAAGTTTTCCTAAGACCTAAGACCTGCTTCTCTCAGTCCGTCAGCAAACCGCCCGTGAGCTCCCTAATGCGCTCGATGCGATGTTCGCGGCAATAGCCGGTCAATTCTTCCACCAGTTTTTCGGTGGCCACCGGATCGAAGTAACTCGCGGTTCCCACCTGCACGGCGGTGGCTCCTGCCAGCATGAATTCCACCACGTCCGCGGGCGTGGCGATTCCACCCATGCCGATCACCGGAATTTTCACGGCATGAGCGGCGTCGTAAACCATGCGCAGCGCGATGGGCTTGATGGCCGGACCGGAGAGGCCGGCGGTTACATTGGCTATTCTGGGGCGGTGCGTTTCCGCGTCGATGGCCATGGCTAGAAACGTATTCACCAGGGAGACGGCGTCGGCGCCCGCTTCCTGCGCCACGTACGCCATTTGCGCGATCGAGGTGACGTTGGGCGAGAGTTTAACAATGATCGGCCGGGCGGCCACGCGCTTCGCCGTCCGCACCACTTCGTCGAGCAGGTGCGGATCGCTGCCGAAATGAATGCCGCCCTGTGCGGTGTTAGGGCAGGATACGTTGATTTCGTACGCCGCAATGCCCTCGCCCTGATTCAGAATCTCAATCGTCTGCTCGTAATCCGCGCGGGTGTGGCCGAAAACATTGGCGAACACGACCACATTCTTCTTTTCGCGCAACGCCGGGAGTTTTTCGGTGAGGAACGCTGATGCGCCGATGTTTTGCAACCCGATGGCATTCAGCATTCCGGCAGCGGTCTCATACAGGCGCGGCGGCGGATTCCCGGTCATCGGTTCCTTGGAGAGGCCTTTGACGACCAATCCGCCAAGCCGGTCGAGATGCACGATGTCTTCGAATTCGATGCCGTAGCCGAAGGTGCCGGAAGCCGCGATGATCGGATTCTTCAGATCGATGCCGGCGAAGCTTACGCTCAAATCGGGATTGCCGATGGGCGTCATTGTGCTCCCCCAGAAGGCGCGATGGCGGGTGATGTGGCGGGTTGCACGAATGACGACGCGGCGGGATGATGCGGCGGCGGCAGCGCCTCGGTCAGCACTCTTCCCGTGGCTTTGGCGGGCGCGTTGATTCCAAGCAACGAAGCGAGCGTAACCGCCAAATCGACCGGTTCGGCGTGCGTCCGGTAGACGCCCGGCTGAAAGGCGAGGCCATAGAAGGCGAGCGGCACATGCGTATCGTACGAGAAAGGCGTCGCGTGGTCGGTACCCTTCGTGGTTCCGACGTTGAACGGAGTGGGGATTCCCATCACATACCATCCGCCTTCGGGCGAGTAGCTGTGGGCGTACCGGCGTCCGATTTCGGTGGCCGGAGTTTCTCCGCGCGCCAGTTGCGATTTCGTGAAATATCCGGTCAATCCCACTTGCATCATGGCTTCGCCCACGTCGGTTTCGGCCTCGGCTTCCTTTTGTCCGGCAGAGTTCCCGGAGAGAACTCCGCTGAACGCGCCTTCGTTTAGCCAGGCGAGCGGGTAATCGAGATCGCGCACGTAGTCGGCGCTCTGGCGGTATTTTTTCGAGAGCAGGGAATTGATTTGCGCGCGCAATGCTTTTCCATCGAGATTGGCAGCGGGCAGGCGAAGCGTTTTCGCGAATTCAGGCAGCGGCGCGATGCCGTGATCGGCCGAAAGCGCCATCCACACGTTAGCCATGCCAATCTGATGGCCGAGGAAGTCGAAGAACTCCGCCAGACTTCGGTCGAGTTCGAGCGCCATGCTGTGCATCTGCGGCGAGTCGGGGCCAACCTGGTGTCCGAGAATATCGTTGGCCGAAAGGCTGATCACCAGCAGATCGGTCGCAGGGCCTGCGCCCAGCTTTTCGTATAGAACGAGTTCCTTGGCGAATTCCAGCTGGTAGTTGTTGGCGAAGGGCGTGGAGCCGACCACCTCGTAGAAGCTGGCAGGCGCGCCGTCTTTACCGTTTCGCGGCGCGGTCGAGCCGAGCACGGTTCCGTCGCTGTCCTTCCATTCGCGGTTCCAGTATTTTTCCGCGCGTCTTTCCGAAGGACGCCTGCCGTTGAAATTCCGCACCCACTCGGGAAGCTCCGGACGGTAGTAGGTGGAGGTGATCCAGTCGCCGTTCTGGGGATCGATCCAGTAGGCGGCATCTCCGGAAAATCCCGCAGGCAACACGGCCGCGCGATCTTTCAGCGAGACGGCGAACACGCGGGCTTTGCCGCCCGTGGCCAGTTTTAGTTCGTCGCCGAGGGTATCGCTCATCAGATTGTGCGGCGACGCGCCGGGGGTGCCCCGTCCAAGCTCCGCTGGGGCGGGTTTTGAGCGCTCGATGCCGACGAGTGTAGTCGTGTCGTCTTCGACCGACGTGACCCGCTTTTTCTTCTGCGGGTCCCACCATTCGTTGGCCACGATGCCGTGTCCGCTGGTGTAACTTCCGGTGAAGAGGGTGGCGTGCCCGGGAGCGGTGCGGGTGTTGGCGTAGTCGTAGTTGCAGTCGGTGAAATAAGCGCCGCGATCGAGAAACACGCGNNCCGAACTGGTCGCGATAGCGTTCCAGGTAGTCGCCGCGGAACTGGTCGATCACGATGACGACAACCAGTTTGGGGCGAGCGTTGTAAGCGGAGGCGAACGCACCCGGGATCAAGCCGAGCAATGCCAGCGCTGCGAGCGCCAGGCGCAGGATACGGGGGAGTCTCATCGCGACCTAGTTTACAGGAGAACGCGAAGCCCACGTAGGGATAGCCGCCCCGGCTGTCCAGGCGAGCGTAGCTCGCCTGGGTTTCGTTTCTTATCCTCGCCCTCAAGGGCGTCGCGGAACTTCGCCCCGCCGGACAGCCGGGGGCGGCTGTCCCTGCGTGGGTGATGTCATCCGCGTGCACGGAGCCGTACTTTTCAGCTAAAGTTAGTGCACAATGCTCGATCTGAACTTTGTGCGTGACAACCTGGCGTTGGTGGAAGAAAAGCTGCGGCAGCGAGGAATGAACCCAACAGAAGTTTTGAAAGACTTTCGCGCCATCGATGGCGAGCGCCGCCAAGCCATCACGGCAGCGGAAACCCTGCAGGCACGCCGCAACCGCGCATCCGAGCAGATTGCCAAACTCAAGAAAAGCGGGCAGGACGCCGCAGCGCAGATCCAGGAGACCAAGGTACTGCGCGAGCAGATTCAGGAGTCCGAAAAGAAGGCGGCTGAACAGGAAGCGCGCCTGCGCGAAATTCTGACCTCCATTCCGAACATCCCGCACGCCAGCGTGCCCGTTGGCACGAGTGCCGAAGATAACGTCGAAGCGCGCCGCTGGGGCACTCCGCCGCATTTCGATTTCAAGCCCAAGCCGCACTGGGAACTGGGCGAAGCGTTGGGCATCCTCGACCTGGAGCGCGCCGCAAAATTGTCCGGCGCTCGCTTCGCCGTGTACTGGGCGCTGGGCGCGCGATTGGAGCGGGCCCTCGCCAACTTCATGCTCGATCTGCACACGCGAGAGCATGGATACACTGAGGTGCTTCCGCCGTATCTCGTGAACTCAGAGTCCATGTATGGCACGGGNNTACACTCCGTGCTTTCGCAGCGAAGCCGGATCGTACGGCAAGGATGTGCGCGGAATCATCCGCCAGCACCAGTTTCAGAAGGTGGAACTGGTAAAGTTCTCGCGTCCCGAGACTTCGTACGAGGAACTGGAGAAGCTGACGAACAACGCCGAGACGGTGTTGCAGAAACTTGGCCTGCACTACCGCGTGGTTACGTTGTGCACCGCCGACATGGGATTTTCCAGCGCCAAAACTTATGACATTGAAGTCTGGTTACCGGGACAGAATTTGTTTCGTGAAATTTCTTCGTGCTCGAACTTCGAAAGTTTTCAGGCGCGGCGGGCGAATATTCGCTATCGTCCGGAGGGAAAGAGCAAGACTGAATTCCTGCACACGTTGAACGGCAGCGCGTTAGCGGTAGGACGGACGTGGGTAGCCATCGTGGAAAACTATCAGCAAGCCGACGGCAGCGTGCGCATTCCGGAAGCGCTCCAGCCCTATATGGGCACGGACCACATACCAGCAAACGTCCCGTAGAGACGCGGCTTGCCGCGTCTCCCACAGCGACCGAGATGGTGCGAGCGGAGACGGGGCAAGCCCAGGGCAAGCCCCGTCTCTACCTGGCGGCAATCGGAGATTTGCCATCGCGGCAATCGGAGATTTGATATCTCATGAATTCCCAAATACACTGGCAGCAACCCGGAGCCTCGACGGCGGTTGAAAGCTCCGTCTCTCCCATGGGCGCGATCTGGCGCACAATTCGCGGATACATTCTCTGGTCGTATGAGCGGGGAAGCCTGCACTACGACATCATGGTCACGCTGATCCTCCTGTTTGTCTTTGTTTCGCCGCACTTCATCAACTACAAAGACAAACCGGTCGAGCGCATCCCGCATCTTACCGGCGTCGTCGTGGTTCCCGGCGACAAGGGCGAGCTGATCTATCAGATCCAGGCCTCGGCCGTGAATGCGTCCGCGGGTGGCGACGTTCGCCGCCAGTTGGAGCAGATCATCGAGCCCATCTCCGGAGCCGTCAGCATCACCAATGTCGAAACCGTCAACGACCCCTCTGGACATTTGCAGAGTTACAAAGTCTGGGTGAAAAAAGAGTAAGAGGAAGGTTTCATGGTTTCAAAGTTTTCAAGGTTTCAGAGTTCATCGAGAGTTCATCAAATGAGAGCTGTGCTGAAAACGCCTCTTTTCGGGATTCTGGTGGTCGCCTGGCTGTTGACGGCGCCCGCGTGGCCGCAGAGCGAATCTGCCGGATTGGATCACGTTCTCACCCAAATGGATGGCGTCGCCCGAAACTTCCGAACCACCGAGGCCAGTGTCGTTACCGACCAATACCAGAAGGTGATCGACGAAACCGAAACCCAGAACGGCAAGATTTATTTCCGCCGTGAAGGCGGCGAAATCCAGATGGCTGCCGACTTTGCCGAGCCCGACAAGAAGTACGTCATCTACAGCGGCGGCAAGGTTCAGGTGTACCAGCCGAAGATCGATCAGGTGAATGAATACAATCCCGGTAAGAGTCGTGGCGACGTCGAGAGCTTTCTGGTGCTGGGCTTCGGCGGTGGCGGGCACGACCTGCTTAAATCTTATGACGTGAAGTTTTTGGGATCGGAGACTGCAAATGGCGTCGCAACCGAGAAGTTGGAGTTAATTCCGAAATCCATCCATTTGCGAAACAATATCGCCCGCATCTGGCTCTGGATCGACTCGGTCAAGGGAGTCTTGGTGCAGCAACAGCTATTTGAGCCGGGTGGCGACTACCGCCTGGCGAAGTATTCGGACATACGGATCAATCAAAAACTTCCGGACAACGCCTTTAAGCTGAAGACCACCGGAAAGACGAAATTCATCTCTCCACAAGGGTAGTCGCCGGGTAGAGACAGGGCTTGCCCCGTCTTCCGAGGCGCAGCAAGGAAGACGCGGCAAGGAAGACGCGCCCAGCCGCGTCTCGACGCGTCAAGTCTCGCCAAAGTCCGAGCCAAGAGAAACAAGCTGAAAAAGACCGTCCGGGACGATATACTGCACCCAAGCCGCCGAAAGTGGAGTTCGCATGGCCAAAGTGTTTACCATCACCGTTCCTCCGGACATGTCTCGCAAGAGGCGTGAGCGCACCACCGACCCCCGCTACGTCGACGGNNTCGAACTGCTCTCCGAACACGTCCGCACCCGTTTCCGCATGACCGACTCGCCGCTCAGCTAAGCTCAGATCCTGATGAGTCAGTTTGCGAGCAGAGGGCGTGGCCTCAGCGGCTAAAGCCGGTGCTGAAAACTAGCCACTGATCGCAGCGCTGAAGCGCTGCGCCACCCAAAATCACGCTGGAGCGCCGTACCACCCCAAAATCACGTGCAACATCGTCTCGCGGCCCGCATCAGAAGGAAAAGCGCGCCGCCAGTTGGATAATGCGCGGAGGTAAGGTTGAGGTAATTTGCCCGAATTGCCCGCTATTCGGGTTGTTGCCACCTCCGCTGATGCCGGGATTGTCGAAATTCGCATGGTTGAAGATGTTGAAAAAATCCGCGCGAATTTCGAGTTTTACGCGCTCGGTAATAGCAGTGGTTTTCGAAAACGTCATGTCAAAATTGATGTAACCCGGCCCGCGGAAGTAATTGCGCGGCAAGGTTCCATAGGTTGCGAGCGCGGGATTTGCCTGCACTTGAGAACCGGCGGGAAGAATTCCCGGGGTCGGTACGCACCCGGGGAGCGGATCGTTGAAATCGCCGCATTGGGCATTGCTGAGGCTGTTCGGATTGAAGTAGTACTGGCCGGGAGTGCCGTTAATGGTTTGGGTAGTGCGCGGATTGAAGGTATTCAGTGGCCCGACGATGTTGGCGTGGACGTTGGTGGGATCACCCGCGCCGGATGGACCTTCCGCGTTGTACGTATAGCGCTCTCCGAGGTTCGCGAACACATCGAAGGGCAAGCCGGTGTGCCAGGTCATGATCGGGAAAAGGCTCCAGCCGTGGGTCAGGCGCTTGGGCCCGGACAGGCGATCGAAGGGCAGGTCCCAGCCGCCGCTGAATGTGATGCGTTGGCGAATGTCCTGATCGCTCGAGGCGCGGAACAGGTTGGGCTGATAAGACGGCACGCCGCTGTTTCTCTGCCGGAATCCCGAGGCATTGTCGATGCTGTGCGCGTAGGTGTAGGCCAGGGTAAAGTAGGTGCGCCCCAGGTAATGCGAGTCGACCATCTGCCGGTTCAGGCTGGCTTGGAGGCTGTTGTAGTTGGCATTGCTGACGTTCTTGAATTCCGGTGCGGAACCAAAGCTGCACGTTCCCGAAGACCCGTTTCCCGCGGAGTCCGCACAGGAACTGTCCCCGGCGCCAAGATTAAGAACGCGGTCGGTGGTGCCCAGCACGAACGGGTTGACGTCGATCAAGGAGGTCATGCCATGCGAGAGGTTGCCCACATAGCTTAGTTCCAGCGCAGTATTCGGAGCCACCTCCTGCTGCACGCTCAGGTTGTACTGATAGGTGATCGGCGTTTTCAAATGCGGGTCCACGAAGTAAACGCTTCCACCGCTATTGATGGGCAGGAATCCGGCTGCGCCAAAATCGAGATTCGAAGGCGGCGTGTGCGACGGGAAGGGATCGGTGGCGCCCGCGGAACCGAACGGGTCCGTAAAATAGGGCGACTGACCATTCTGATTAAAGGCGGGAAAGGTCAACCCCACACTGGAAAAGAAAGGCGGCTGACCGTTGAACTGCAAATTGTCTTCGGCTTTGAGGATATCGTAGAACATTCCGAATCCGCCGCGGATGCTGGTTTTGGCATTGCCGCGCGGGTCCCAAGCGAAACCCAGGCGTGGCGCCCAGTTGGTCCGGACCGGAAAATTCGCTCCCACGGGCGCGCCCGCATCTCCGGGAAACACCATTCCGGTCGGGGCCCCGGTAAAGACCGTGGACTGGAGGCCGGGAATGACTGAGAACGAGCGGCCTTTGGTGTCTGCTTTCGGGGAGTTGTATTCGTAGCGGACTCCCAAATCGAAGGTCAAGTTCTTGGTCACACGCCATTCATCCTGCAAGTAGCCATAGTAAGACTTGCTGCGGATATTGGACGGGGCGTGAGGATACTGGAAGTACTGCGACGGAATGCCGAGGACGAAGTCGGCCAGCGAGTTATCGGTGCCGGCACCGCCGGCGTAGAAATCGAATTCGCCGTTGACGTAGTAGTCGTAGACGGTATTGTCGCGGTAGGCGGAAATCCCGGCGCCCACTTTCCAATTATGCCGTCCGTGGACGTAGGTAAGCGTATCGGAAAACCCAAATGTTGTATCTACTTCGGTGGTGGGACCTTGTTCGCTGAAGCCGACCTGTAGGCCATTGTCGAACCACAGATTGGGCGGACCCTGCGGGTCGTCCTGGTTAATTCCGATGCCGAGCTGAGAAGCGTTCGGCAGCTTCGCCGCGGGCTTGTCTTGCAAGTAGTTGCTCCTCTGCAAGAAAAGCCGGAATTCGTTCAGCAAATTCGGCGAGAAGGTGTGGGTGTAGGCCGCGTTCGTATAGTAGTTATTGCTCTGCGCAATGTTGGGCGTGCCGGGCACGGTGGCAAACTGGAACGGATACAAGAGTGGATTGCGCACCCCGCCGATGGTGACGCTCAGCTTGTCCTTATCGCTGAACAAGAAATCGAACTTCATGGTCAGTTCGTTACGGTTGTCTTTGTGGGCGCCCTGAAAATTCTGATAACCGTTGGAATCGGTCGGAATCAGCCCGGCGGCGACATATTTAGCGACAATCGGATTCACTTGATTTGGGTCGATGATCGCCTGCTGGGCCAGCGCTAGATTCGATTGAAAGTAAGGGTGAGGAGGACCCGGGATGGGGTTGCCATTGGAATTGGTGGCACATCCGGTTCCATCAGAATAATTCGGGCTGTTGTAATAAAAGCCGGTCAGGAAGCAAGCCACACCCGGATCGGGTCCGGTTGGATTCAGGCCATTGGAACCCGCAGATTGCGAGAAATCACCGGCCAGTTGCGCCGGAGTGAAAACCGTTCCCTCTCCGGTGGACAGTTTTTCGGAGAGCCTCTGTCCCTGGTAGCCGACGAAAAAGAAGAAGCGGTCCTTGCCGTTCACCTTGGGCAATAGGATGGGGCCGCCGAGAGTCGCTCCGTACTGATTGCGCTTCAGGACATTGCGCGGCAGCCCATTGGCATTATCAAAGAAAGTTGCGGCGTTGAGGGCATCGTTGCGCAGAAACTCAAAGCCGCTCCCGTGCCATTGATTGGTCCCGGATTTGGTGACGACACTGATCACACCGCCGCCATTGCGGCCGTATTCCGCCGAATAGTTGCTTTCCAGAATACGAAATTCCGCAATCGTGTCCGGATTGGGGTTGAAGACGACGCTGTTGTCGAGCAGGTTGTTGTTCAGCCCGCCATCCAGCAGGAAGGTAACCGAGTCGCTGCGCCCACCGGCGATGCTGTAAGTGCCCGCCGCAGTCGAGTCGCGATTGGTTTCGGTAACGCCCGGCTGCAGCTTTGCCAGGTCGAGGACGTTTCTGCCATCCAGCGGCGCGCGCTGAACGCTTTCTCCAATCACGCTGGTTCCGATGGTGTCGCTGACCGTGTCCACCAGAGTTACGTTGCCTGTGACTTCGACCACGAGCGTGCTGGCCCCAACCGCAAGGGCCACATCCACCCGGCCGTTCTGGTTGATCTCCAGCGTGATCCCCTTGCGCACGTACTTTTCAAAACCTTGCTGCTCCACCGTGAGCTCGTAGGCTCCGATCGGCACCAGCGTGAACAGGTAGCCGCCTTCCTGGTTCGTGGGGGCGCTGCGCACGATGTTGGTGCCGGTGTTCCTGAGGGAGACCTTGGCGGCCGCGACCACCGCGCCGGAGGAATCCCTGACGGTGCCCAACAGTTGGGCCGTCGCTTGCTGGGCAAAGGCTCGATTCGCGCCCAGGAACGTTAGACAAAAAACGATGCCGATGGAGACGGCCAGACCAATACGGGGGAAGGAGACGGGTCTCATAGAGTCCTCACTGAAAGTTGGGCATAATATTGCACGCGATCTTCCTTGAAAACAAGCCTGAAACAGATTGAGTTAACGGTATATGACGCAGCGTCATCTTCCGTCTTTTGAATTCTCCCTACAGTAATCGGGATTCTAGAATCGCGATTCAGATTACTGCTGCTGCTCTGTCGCGCGACAGAAAGGCTGCTGCGCAGACGATCACCACGGGATAGCACTCCAGCGTGTAGCGCGGTTCCGGATTTTCCAGCGTTCCCAGAAATGCCGAACGCAGCAGCAGGAAGCAGACCAACAATCCGGCCCAGCGGATTGCCGACGGCCTGCGAACCAGAGTCAATCGAATCAGCGCCAGTCGAACCAGCGCCAGCAACGCCGCCACCGCGTAGGCCAGATTCAGCAAGCCGAAGCCTACGGCCAGGACCGACTGCTTCGTGTCGTCATTGAATTCCCACCAGCGAACGTCGGGAGGAAGGAGCTCAGTTCGCGGGCGCAGCCACATGTCGGCGACGCGCAGCACGGGCAGCACAACATAGTAGCGAACGGGATGAGCGCGAATCCGATCCGCGGCGAGTTTGGCAAAGCGCGCATCCAGATCGGGCGGGATGTTCTGCGACTGGTTGTAGTCCGCGATGATGGCCAGCGTCGCGTCCCTTTCCGCTTGACTGTCGAGCGCGCGCGACGGCAGTTTCTCCGGGTCAAGATTGCTGTCCGGAACGCTCCAGTAGATCTCTTCCACCGACACGTAGTCGACGATCCAAGTCTTAACCCAGCGGTTGAAGCCTCGCGGGACGGCTTCATCCGGCTCGTTGGCGTAACGAGGCGCCAGCGGCTGGAAATGATGGAGCGTCCGGAAATTACGAATCGTCCAGGGAGCGAGCGGCGCCAGGGCGAACACAGCGACAATCACGGCAGCGACTACAACGAATCGAGCCTTGCTGTGGCCACGAGCAAGTGCCGAGCTGTGCTCGGCCTGGACGGGCGAGGGCGCCCGTCCCCACGCGACCGCCCAAACCGCCAGATAGAGCGCGACCGCCGCCAGCAGGATGCCGCCATCCGGACGCAGCAGGATGCAGGCCGCAATCGCCGCTCCGGTCGCGGCCCAGAGCTTGTAAACGCCCATCTCCACGCCTGCCTCGCGCATCCGGCCCAGAGCGGCGGCCGCGCCGTCCAGAGCGAGCGCGGTAAAGAAGATCTCCAACGTTTCGGTGAGCGCGGCGGCGGCATAGTTTGCCAGGAAGGGACACAGCGCCGTTAGGACAAAAGCGATTCTCGCCGCGCGGCCGGAAACCGCACGGCGCGCCAGGTCGGCAACGATCAGGCAGGTGCCCAAGTCGACCAGAATCTGCGTCAGCAGGACTGCCTTGAAGTTGCCTGTCCCAAATAGCCAGAAGATCGCAGCCAGAAACATGGGATATCCCGGCAGGCGCGCGTCGGTCGGCACAAGTTGAGTTTCCTGCGGGATAGCTTGCGTCAGACCGTAGACGCCATGCTGCAGCCAGTTGGCGGCGAGGTTGGCGTAGACGCGCGAGTCATCGGTGACGGCCGGGAAATAGACGAAGAAAAACAGTCGCAGAGCCAGGGCGGCGAGTATGGTCCCCAGAAAGAAACTGCGATGTTCCCGGATCAGAGAGAGCACGTTGGGAATATAGCGCGAATCGCGCGATTTTCCTTGTCCGCGCATGGGGGCTAGTCCCAAGTCTATTCACCGAAAGGGACTGGAAGTCATGCCAGACGGGCGAAAGCGATGGACCCTGACAACGGCGTCCTCAACTTCGCTCTTGCCAACTGCAATCTTCCTGTTATTATTTTCTGCTTGTCAGCCGGACCTGGTTGGCGAGTGCGTAGCAGGATTGACGTTGCTGTGTCAGCAGTCGGATATCGCGCTTTCGTTTTCGCGGCTCCTCCGTATTTCGTCGCGGGCAACCGTTCGACGGAATCCAGAGGAGCCGTTTCTGTTGGTGCGGTTTCGCCCGCGCGCGGCGACGCCAGCAAAATTCTTACCGTCCCTTCGAGGGGGTGTCCCGGGTTCGGGTGTCTGCTATCGAGCGGCCGGTAGCGTCTGTCCGGTAGCGTCTGTCCGGTGACCCTGGGGCAAACAAACAAGAGACGGAAGAATAATTCTTAGCAATGAGGCGAAAGGAGTTTCTTGTGAGAGAGAAGGGTACTGTGAAGTGGTTCAACGGGGCGAAGGG
>PKXK01000238.1:0-514 GCA_003132325.1 Acidobacteriaceae bacterium | reverse complement strand
AGGGCCCGAAAGGGTTCCAGGCGGGCAACGTCGTGCGCGCGGTATAGAGTTCTCCGACCAGTTCGCAAAACCCTCTCAGCAAAGTCGAGAGGGTTTTTTGTTGGTCGAGAATCCAGTGGGCTGGCCCACCCTTTGCTGCGGCTGGGGGCTGGCCCTTTGCTGCGGCTGCCCCACCCCTTCGACTGCGCTCAGGGCANNGCGACAGGCGGTTTATTCCCTTTCTATTCGCCAGAAATATTTTTCTGGGAAGCGAAGTTTGCGACCAAAATCGCGAAAAAGGCGAAAATTAAGTTATTGATTTGCAATGAGTTGCGAATCTAGAAAGTGAAGACACGGGTTGTCAAGTCCCTTTGTGGTTAACGGTATTGCGGTGGGAATATAACTCTTGAGTTACTACAGCCATCGTTCGAGGTTACCGGGTTTAGATAGTTCGTCTTCGAAGTCCGGTTCCCCGCTGCGTCGCAGGTGTTGAGTTCCCACCCTTGCAAAGAACGAAGCTGTGAAAAAACCATCT
>PKXK01000233.1:6646-13175 GCA_003132325.1 Acidobacteriaceae bacterium | reverse complement strand
GCGAGACCGACCGCTACATGGCTTGGCCGGCGCAGGCTCTCGGCTATAAAATCGGACAACTCGAAATTCTGAAGCTGCGCCAGTACGCGAAAGACCAACTGGGCGACAAATTCGACCTGCGTGGTTTCCACGATGAGGTGCTCTCGGGCGGGGCGCTTCCGATGGACGTGCTGAGCACGCGCATTCACGAATGGGTGGGACAACAGAAGGCGCGGGTATCGCTACCATTGTCATCGTCGTCGGGCGCGAATCAAAACTGATAACGAGTTCGTTGGCGGAGTATGATGTCCAACTATGACGACGCCGACTCCGGAAGAGGAACGCGCACGCATAGCCGGCGTGTACTCCGCGATGAGCGACGAAGAACTTGGTCAAATCGCCGAGAGCGGCGATGAATTGAGCACGGCCACCCAGGAAGCGTTTCAGGCAGAAGTGGCGAGGCGGGGTCTCACACTGGCGATTGCTCCGCCCCGCGGCGAAGACGTCTTCGAACTCAACGAAACCGTCACCCTGCGCCAGTTTCGCGATCTTCCCGAAGCGTTGCTGGCGAAGGGCAGTCTGGAGTCGGCGGGCATTCAGGCTTACCTCGCCGACGACAACATGATCCGCATGGATTGGTTCTACTCTAATCTTCTCGGCGGAATCAAACTGAAGGTTCGCGCTGAGGATGCGGAAGCGGCGAGCGAAATTCTGAACCAGCCCATACCTGAAACGCTAGATGTTGTAGGCGTCGGAAACTTTGAGCAGCCGAAGTGTCCTCGGTGCAAGTCACTCGATGTCGCTGACGGAGAGCTGAATAAGTTCGTCTCTTACGGGACGGCGTACGTTGGCATTCCAATCCCGGTGTACAAGAAGGGATGGACCTGTCACGCCTGCGGCAACAAGTGGACAGACCAGGGCGACGCGCCTTAGGAACTCGTCAGGAGACGCGGCAAGCCGCGTCTCTACCGGGACGCTATAATCCTCAGCAATGCGACAGTTCTTCCGCATGTTGCTTCTGGTTCTGGTCCTGATGACGGTGGCGCTGATCTCGGCGCTCACGGCCATGCGGCTGGCGATCCACGGGCGCGAGGTGACCATCCCCAAACTGGTGGGCATGACCCCATTCGAGGCGGAGCGCGCGGGCGCGGCTTCGGGCCTGCAAGTTGTAGTCGAGCGGCAGTTCTACAGCGCCGACATTCCTGAAGGAAGAATCATGACCCAGATGCCGCCGCCGGAGACCAAGGTGCGGCGAGGCTGGTCGGTTCGCGTGGCGCAAAGTCTGGGGCCGCAGCGGGTGGCGATTCCCAACGTGATGGGAGGGAGCGAGCGCGTCGCCGAGTTGAACATCCGGCGCCGAGGACTCAGTCTGGGTTCGATTGCACACCTCCATTTGCCGGGTGCGCCGCTCGACCAAGTGATGTCGCAAAGTCCGCCGGCGAATGCCAGTGGCGTATCAGCGCCAAAGATCAGTCTGCTGGTCAGCGACGGTCCGGAGCCGCCAGTCTATGTAATGCCGAACCTCACCGGACAACCGTTGGGCAGCGCCATGCTGGCGCTCCAGGATGCGGGCATCAAGGTCGGCAAAATCAGCGTGCTTCCAGCGTCGTCACCGTCGCCCGGCGAGCCGCAATCCGCGCCAGTTGCGCCGTCTGCGGTCCCTGAGCCCAGCGCGGCGAGCATGATTGTGACTCAGGCTCCGGCGCCTGGACAAAAAATTGCGGCGGGCAGCGCGGTGAATTTCGAAGTCCGCTAGAACTGGCGAGCTTCGCTCGCCTGCACAGCCGGGGGCGGCTGTGCCTACGTGATCTTCGCTCATCTCCGTTCGATCACCGCGGCGAAGAATCCGTCGCACGGATGCACTCCGGGAATTGTTCTCAGATAGGGTCCGGCCAGAAGCGACGCGATGTCGTTCCAGCTCATTTCTCCGGACTGCTGCAGCTGTTCCAACTCTCCCTTGCAATCGGCTACCCTGAATTCCGCTGTGCCCTCGAGGGCAGCCTCCACCACCGCTTCGTTCTCCTCACGTTCCATCGAACACGTGGAATAAACGAGCCGGCCGCCGCGAGCAAGCTGGGCCAGGGCGGATTTCAAGATGGCGACCTGGCGCGACTGAAGATCGTGAAGGTCTTCGGGCTTGAGCCGCCACTTGATCTCCGGGTTGCGGGCCAGCGTGCCGGTGCCGGAACAAGGAACGTCGGCGAGGATGCGGTCGAAGGCGTGTGCGAAAGGCAGATGACGCGCGTCCGCCGCGATTACGCGAACGTTCGGCAAGCGACTTAGACTCTGCAGCAAGCGCGCGCGGTGAGGATGCAACTCGGTGGCGAACACTTTGGCGCGCGGGTTGCGTCTGGCGAGTAGCGCAGTCTTGCTGCCGGGTGCGGCACAGCAATCAAGAATCAATTCTCCACCCCTGGCGAGCAACCCGACCAGTTGCGACGCTTCGTCCTGAATGGAGATGCGGCCTTCGCGATAGGCGGGCGTTCCGGTCACGTCGCCCGCGAGAACGCTTCGCGCGGCCGATAGCAGTCGACCCGGCGCGAGCTGTACGCCAGCTTCCGCCAGTTCGGCTTCGGATTGATGATCGCGAGATCGTCTGTCATTAGATCGGTCGCCGTGAATGTAAATGGCGATGTCGGGCACCGTCTGATCATGGGCGCAGATCTGGCGGGCTGCCTCTAGTCCATAGCGTTCGGTCCAGCGTGCCACTAGCCACTGGGGATGAGCAGCGTGCTCAGCCAGCGAGATCGCGCCGGACGATTTGCATATGTCCGCAAAGACGTCTTCGGCGCCAGGTTCTGCCATTTTTCGAAGAACCGCATTCACGAACGAAGCCGCCGAACGCTTTCGCGCCGCTTTGACCAGTTCCACACTTTCGAAGATCGCGGCGCGTGCTGGAACTCTGGAGAGAAACTGCAATTGATACACGCCGAGACGCAATGCGGCCAGAACTTCGTCATCCAGCCGCTCGATTTTTTGCGAGGATGCGGCCGACAGTCGCTGGTCGAGCAGAGACTGCCAGCGGAGAACTCCCATCACCAACTCCGTGGCGAGCCCGTGATCGCGGGAAGAAAGCTTCGCGAGGGGAGCGGAATGGAGCAGTTCGGCGGCGTAGGAGTCTTCGCGCTCGACGCGCAGAAGAATCTCGAAAGCCGCGGCGCGAGCAGAAGAAACGGGCATCGCAGCCTATTGTCCCAGATGGTCGCCGGATTGGGGCCGGTAGCCGTTGATGAATTCCTGCGTGGTCATGCGGCGCTTGCCCTCGAGTTGGATCTCGATCAACTCCAGCGCCGAGTCCGCGTCTTTGCCTTTGTTCTTGCCGCAGCCGACGAACAGGCGCGTTCCCTCGACGGCGAGTTCGCCGGGTGTCAACGCACCCGCACGTTGCACGGGTTGTGCGCCGTGCACCTGCAGCGTCTTTCCCTTAAAGATTGTGAACGCTCCGGGCCACGGCTGAAACCCGCGCAGGCGGTTGAACAGGTCTTTCGCTGAGCGAGCGAAGTCCATGCGACCATCTTCTTTCTTCAGAATCGGAGCGAGCGTGACTTGCGAATGATCTTGCGGAGTCGGGCGAACTTGCCCGCTGTCGAGCCCGCGCAGAGTTTCGACCATCAGATCGGCGCCGATGGACGCCAGCTTCGGGCCCAGCGTTTGAGCGGTATCTTCCGGACCAATCGGAATTTCGCGCTGCATGAGGATGTTGCCGGTGTCGAGCCCCGCGTCGATGCGCATGGTGGTAACTCCGGTGACGGATTCACCGTTGGCGATCGCCCACTGGATCGGCGCCGCGCCGCGATACTTTGGCAGTAGAGACGCATGCAGATTCAAATTTCCAAGCCGGGGAAGATCGATCATCCACTGCGGGATGATGCGGCCGTAGCCGACGACGATAATCGCGTCCGGGCGAATCGCCGCGAGCTGGTCGCGGAATTCGGCGTTGTTCTTGATGGTCGTGGGTTGCACGACGGCAATGCCCAGGTGGATTGCGGCATCTTTCACGGGAGAAACGGCCACTTCCATCCCGCGTCCGCGAGGGCGATCGGGTTGCGTCACCACCAGCGGCACGGAATGTCCAGCGCCGACCAATTTCTCAAGGGTCGGGACAGCAAAACTTGGAGTGCCGCAGAAAACGAGATTAAGAGGCGTTGGCATTACCGCCGGATACCTCAGCGGCTAAAGCCGCATTTAAAGCAAAGAGGTCACCGCAGCGCTAAAGCGCTGCGCCACCCAAAATCGGGTAGCTTTCCAATTACCTAATTACCCGATTGCAAAATCCAAATCTTCTACCATTCTCCCGCCTTCACCATTTTCTTGATCTTGCGTTTGATGAGGTCGCGCTTCAGCGCGCTGACGTGCGAGATGTAGAGCTTGCCGTTCAAGTGATCGGTTTCGTGCAGGAAGGCCCGCGCCAGCAGATCTTCTCCGGTGTGCTCGAAACACTTGCCGCTCACGTCCTGTGCGCGTACGGTTACGGTTTTGGCGCGCGTGACGTCCTCGCGAAACTCGGGGATGCTCAGACAGCCTTCGCTGCCCCGCTGGCGGCCTTCTTTGTTAACGATCACCGGATTGATCAGGACCAGTTTGCCGTCTGGGTTTTCCTTGAAGGTCACGTCCACGACCGCGATTCGTTTCGAAAGGCCGATCTGTGGCGCCGCCAGGCCCACCCCGCGAGCCGCGTACATCGACTCGAACATGTCTTCGATGAGCTTCTTGAGATCGTCGTCGAAGCTGGTTACCTCGGCTGCGGGTTTGTCGAGGACCGGATCGCCGAATTTCACAATTGGATAAATCATCTCGAATTAGTAGTTCTTCAATTGTTCCAGATAGCCTTGGAAATTTCGTTTCGTCTCTTTCATCGAGTCGCCGCCGAATTTTTCCAGCGCCGACCGCGCCAGCGTGAGCGCGACCATGGCCTCGCCAGCAACGCCGGCGGCGGGCACGACGCATACATCCGAGCGTTCGTACGCGGCCTTCACCGGCTTGCGGGTCGCAAAATCCACGGACTGCAATGGCCGGCGCAGCGTGGAGATCGGTTTCAGATAGCCGCGAACCCGAATCTCTTGTCCGTTGGAAACGCCACCCTCCAGCCCTCCGGCATTGTTGCGCGTGCGCGTGAAGCCGGCGAATCCGGCGTCGCTCCGATAACCGATTTCGTCATGCACGGCCGATCCTGGTGAATGCGCTGCTTGAATCCCGCTTCCAATTTCGACCGCCTTCACCGCCTGCAACGACATGACGGCCGCGGCCAACAGCGCATCCAGTCGCTCGTCCCACTGCACGTAGCTGCCGAGACCGGGCGGAACATTGTGGGCCACCACCTCGAATACTCCTCCCACCGAATCGCCCGTGCGCAGAACGTTATCGACTTCTTGCTTCATGCGCTGCTCGGCATCGGCGTCGGTGCACGACAGCAGCACCTCGTTCTTACGTGACAGGGGCTCGATTTGCTCCCACGGGATTTCCCGGTCCGCAATCGACACCGCGCCGACCGCGATCACATGGCTCAGAACTTCAACGCCCAACTCACGCAGCAGCAGCTTGGCGAGTGCGCCAATCGCAACCCGCGCTGCCGATTCCCGGGCCGAGGCGCGCTCCAGAACATAGCGCGCTTCCGTAAAATCGTACTTCAAAGCTCCCGCCAGATCGGCATGGCCAGGGCGCGGCGACGCCACGCGCTTGTGTTTCTCCGGATCGCCCGATTCCACNNTGCGCACGATCGGTTTCAATCTTCATGCGCCCGCCGCGTCCAAAGCCCTGCTGGCGGCGCCAGAGTTCGCGGTCCACAAATGCCTGATCGACCACGAGCCCGGCGGGCAACCCGGAAAGAAACGCCACCAGGGCCTCGCCGTGGGATTCTCCGGATGTGAAGTAGCGCAGCATGTCGAAGAGGCATTGTAAATGAAGCGGTACGGTTCAGCTCTTCTTGATTTTGGCGTGGAGATTCTTGCACCGAACCTTTTTGGGCTGAAGGCGTGGCCTGTGCAGGTACAATAGATCATCACTCTGTACCGGAAGTCGCCCCGTTTTGAAGGCACATCGCGCCCCTTCGTCAGAGTACGCGAGGCCTTTTCCCATGTTGACTGCGCATGTTGGTCCGTTTCCTCCGGACGCAGCCGATCGCATTCGCTGCGTGATCGCCGACGATCATGAAATGCTGCGCTACGGCGTGCGCCGCCTGCTGGAAGACGCTCCCGACTTTGCCGTGGTGGGCGAAGCGGGCGATGCCGCCGAGGCGCTCAAGTTGGTCCTGGAGCACCGCCCCGACCTCGTGTTGCTCGATATCAGCATGCCCGGCATGTCGTCGTTCGAAGCCGGACGCCTTATCGAAGAACATTGCGCCGGCACGCGCATCGTGTATCTGACCATGCACGAGGATTGGGAGTATGTGCAGCAAGCCCTGCGCTCGGGCGCCAGCGGGTACCTGCTGAAAGATACTCCCACGCGGCTCTTGTTGAGCGCGCTGCGCGAAGTGCACCGAGGCGAGCAGTCCTGGAGTCCGCGGGTCAAGACCAAATTGAAAGACGGCGCGATCCTGCGGGACCAGGCGTTA
>PKXK01000233.1:6493-6636 GCA_003132325.1 Acidobacteriaceae bacterium | reverse complement strand
CACAAGTTCAACTTGATGCGCAAACTCGACATTCACAACAAGGCGCAACTGGTTACGGTTGCCATCCAGAAGAAGATTCTTCCGCTGCCCGCTCCGATCTAGGGACATCAGTCTCGCGCTGGTTTCATAGCTGCGGCGGCGAG
>PKXK01000233.1:0-6487 GCA_003132325.1 Acidobacteriaceae bacterium | reverse complement strand
CCGGTTCACCCACACCGTCGAGATGCCCAGCGACCGCGCCGGGACCACATCGTGATACACGCTCTGCGCCGCGTGCAACAGTCGATCCGGAGAAATCGCAAGCGTTTTTAAGGCCATCTGAAAATTGTTGAGGGAAGGTTTGTAGCTTCTCGCCTGTTCCGCCGTGATCACGGCGTTGAATTCCACGCCCAGACGCTTTCGCGTCTCCGCAAATAGATCGTCGTCAATGTTTGAAATCACGACAAGCTTATAGCGCTTCCGCAGTTCGCCGAGCGCAGCCACCGTATCCGGAAAAGGCGGCCAGGCGCGGACGGATTCGTCGAGCGATTGTATGTCGGCGGAACTGGCCTGGAAACGGAAGCGATCGGCAAACGCCCGCACGACTGCTTGCAGAGCATTGCGGTAATTTTGGTACGGCCCGCTTTCCGCCTCTGCCTCAAATTCCCCGTAGAGTTCAAGGATGGCGGTGTCAGACAGGCTTTGACCGTGGCTCGCAAGCACGGCGCGCAGTACCGGCAAAATCCCCGACTCCCAATCAATCAGAGTGCCGTAGCAGTCAAAACTGATGGCGGTGAAACGCGAGAAATCCATAGGCAAACCAACGGGGCGATTCGAAACTTAGGCGCGAACTCTGTTTCTACGCCTTCTGCTCGCTGAACAGGTCAAGCCCTGGCGCTGCGGCTGGCGCTGTCGAGGTGGGGCGCCCTGGCGCTGCCGCGACCGTCGGCGCACAGGAATCTGGCACATTGGTTTTCGCAGCCGCCGTTTCTTTCCCTTGCANNGCGCTTCGGGAAACATCGGCAGCTTAGGCGATCCGAATTCGTACTGCCCGTGGTGGCTGATGATCAGATGTTCGAGCAGGGCTTTCAGCTCGGCGGGAAAGCCGGGCAGCTTCGCGAGCTTGGCTTGCAGCATCTCCAGCTCGATGATCATGTGGCCGAGCAGCTGGCCGCGCGTGGTGTAGGAAAACGCGCGATTGTAGGTCAGTTCGTGAATCTTGCCGATGTCATGCAGAAACGCTCCCGTCAACAGCAGGTCGCGGTTGACCTGTGGATAGTTCCGGCACATCAGATCGCAGGAGCGGAACAGGGACACGACGTGATCGAGCAGTCCGCCGATGTAGGCATGATGAAGGGTCTTGGCCGCGGGAGCGTTGCGGTAGCGCTCGCCTATCTCCGCATCCGCCATGAACAACTCCACCAGCGCCTTCAGATGCGGATTCTGGAAGGTGGCAACGAACTCGGTCAGCGTCCTCCAAAGTTCGCCGATATCCTTGGTGGTCTTGGGCAGGTAGTCGGTGAAGTCGATCTCAGCTTCTTCCATGCGCCGCAGCTTGTGAATCGTGAGCTGAAAACGATTCTTGTACTTATTGATGAGCCCCTTGATCTTGAGGAAGTCGTCCTGCTCGAAGACGTCGATGAATTCCTCGACGTTGTCCCACATCTTGGCTTCGATCTGGCCGGTGCGATCGGCCAGGGTCACCGCCAGGTAAGGCTCGCCATTTTTCTTGGCCTTCACCTGCTTCGATGCCACCACGAAGCTGGAGGTGATGACCTTGTTTTCCTGCTGGGGACATTCGGAGATAAAAAACTCTTTCATGAGCCTCCGTGAAATCGGCCTGCCGCATCCAGCGCCTGAAGAGGTTGCGGAAAAAGTCGTCTCTGGGCAAGAGCCGCGCCCTCAGCGGCTAAAGCCGTATTCAAACAAATGCAGTTATCGCAGCGCTGAAGCGCTGCGCCACCTAAAATCACGTGCAACTTCGAGTTTTTCCGCAGCATGTGAAGGCGCATCATCGGTACCACGCTTGCGGTATGTCTAAAGGCATGCCCTGATACGAATCTCACCGCGCCACGGAAGATTAGCCTAAAACACGCCCAATTTCTTCTTCTTTCTCAGTTTCTTCGCTTTGTCTTCTTTGGCCGTGGTTTCGATGGGCTTGGTTTGCTTGGCGCTTGCTCCCGAGTCGATATAACCGTTCTTGTAGTCAATGAAGGCTTCTTCGCGCAGCGTGGTCAGATAAGCCCGCAGCGCTGGCTGCAGTTTCTGCATGTACAACGCATCCTGGATGCGCGGCTCTACTTCCTTGAGAGTGGGAATGCCCGCCGCCTGATGCTCGGTCACCTGCAGGAATACGAACCCCTGCTTGGTGCGAACCACATCCGTAACTTCGCCGGCTTTTAGCGCAAAAACCTTGTCTTCTAATTCTTTCGAGAGCGTGCCGCGCTTGAAAGGACTGCCGAGGTCGCCGCCGTCTTTCGCCGACGGTCCATCGGAATACTTCTGCGCCAGGTCCGCAAACTTTGCTCCCTTGTGGACCTGATCGAGCAGATCCTGCGCCTTGGCCTGGGCGGCGGCCAGAGCTGCTTCCGTCTCAGCCTCCGAGGGCGGCACGGGCTTGCCATCGGCGCCGACAGCTGGCTTGGCAGCTGTTTTGGGAGCGATAATAATCTCGGCTAGGCGAACTTCTTCGGGCCGCTCCATCTCCGCGCGGTGCTGGTCGTAGAACTTTCTGACGTCATCCTTGTTCATGGCCAGTTTCGAACCGACTTCCTGCCCGATTACACGCTGGGTGACGATCTGGTTGCGCAGGTTTTGCTTGAAGTCTTCGTACGAAGCGCCCTGCGCCTCCGCTGCCTTCTCCAGTTCTTCCATGCTTCCAAGGTTCATCTGCTTGCGCATTTCGTCCAGCTTCTTGATCAGTTCCGTGTCGCCGGTGATGCCGAGGTCTTTCCCTTTTTGCAGCAGGAGTTGCTGGTCAATCAAATCGCGGAGAACATCGCGCTGTTTCTCGGCAAAAGCGCGGTCGGCGGTGGCCGAATCCTGCTGCTGTAGTTCCTGCTTGAGTTGATCGCGGCTGCGGACGTATTCCGTGCGCGTGATGATTTCGTTGTTCACCCGGGCGATGATCTCTTCGACGACGGTATCGGCCGGCGAAAGAGATGGAAGCAACAGCAGGTATGCAACGGCCAACAGCTGGGGAAGTCTGGTCTTCTTCATCAGGGCTCTCTCGAAACGTTCTCTTGAAACACGGGTAAGACCCGAGGGAAATTGTTTTTCTATTTTACGCCGCTAGGAGCACGGAGGCCAATTGGGCGGACGGGCTTGGTCGGCTAACTTTGGCCGGCTAATTTCCTCGCGTGAGCGTCAGCGCGGTCACGTCGTTGTGCTTTGGAGCCGTGTTCATGAAGTCTTGCATGCGTTGCAGGATGCGCCGGGAAAGATCTTTTGCCGGATCCATGGACGGATCTCGGGACGGATCTCGGGACGAAGAAGGGCCCGCCTGCATGACGTTCTTGACTCCGTCCAGGCCGAATTCCACGTGCATCGACTCGGCCTCCACCACCCCGCGAGAAACCAGCGCCAGCGAGCCCTTAGGCCCCAGGCCAACGATGCGAGCATCGGTGGGGGCGAGTGAGAACAGACCTAGCGGCAGACCGGTTGCGGGCAATTCGACGATGCCGGAGTCATCGCGCAACAGGCCGGGTGTGTGGCCCGCATTCACGTAGCAAACCGTGCCCAGATCTTCGTTGTAGCAACCGGCGAAGGCCGGGCAACTGCGCACGCCTCCGGCCGCACGCATGATCTCGAGATTCAGACGGCGCGAGAGTTCGATCATCGCGTCCGATTCGTTCAGTTCGGGGGCGGCGAAAAGCTGCTCGGCAGACGAGCGGAAGCAAGCCTTGGCGGCTTCGAGTACGGCAGCGTTGGTTTCGCGTTTTCCGGCCACGTCGAGCAATCCGAAAAGGAAGCGGGTCGGGCTGAGGCGCAGGAAATCGTGGAAATCGCCTCCGGCGCGCGAGGAAAAATAGGCGACCGCCATGTCCGCGCCCCGGAGCGCCAGGCTCTCTGCCTGGAGGATCTCGGGAGTTTCCACCACCTTTGAGCCGAACCCGAGTTTTGAGAGGAGCGCCTTCATGAGGGGCGAAATTAGCACAAACCTTGGGGCGGGGCAATGAGGCGGAGGTGGCGGTGCCGAAGTTCGATGATCGTGTGGCAGCGGGGCTTCGCCCCATAAGCGCTAACTTAAGGATTCCTTCCGCTTTGCCCGTGACTCGGGCACAATCCGTGGATCGCAGGGGGTAATTGGCTACTTCGCCAGGCTTGACAAGATCGAGCCCTTCGTCCCAAGAGTCGTTGCAGTCCAAACAATGGCGCCATCTCGCCGCTGGTTCGGCACAGTCTGGTTCAGTTGCCGTTGGCGCTACAACTTCTTCAACAATACCAACGTGAGGTCGTCGGCTAGTGAAGTCGTTTTCCGCGCTCGGCCCAGTCGGCCGCGTGTGTTCCTCCTTGCTCCGATGCGCTGTGGAAATCAACTCGAAGTGCAGGAAATATCGAGGCTGTAGGTGCGGGGTAAAATGAATTATCTATTGTATTATCAATAGCTTATAAAGATAATAAATACCCTACCATATTATGCGAAGACACTAATAAAATCTGCAACCTTTTCCGCTGTCCGTGCGTCTATTCAAATCGAAAAAAACAGGTAGGGTCCCCTGCCTGGAAACTCAAGAAGAGGAATTTCTTAGCCTGGAGGTTTGAATATGAAGACCCTGAAGCGATTTCTCTGGTTCTTCCTACTCGCGCTCTTGCTGGGGATTTCTATCTCTGCGCTGGGGAGCGATGCAGGAACTACAACTGCGGCGAGTAGGGACGCCGCTCTTACTCAGCAACTACAGCAAGACTTCAGCACCCGCCTGGAGTTCCGCAACGTCACAGTCGCGGTTGACGATCGAGTCGCACTGCTGCAAGGCTCGGTTGAGACCTATCGCGAGAAAATGGACGCCGAGCGTCGAGCGCGCAAGCACCATGGAATTGAGGGGGTGCGCGATTTCATTGCGGTGCAACCGGTTGTCCCAGTTTCCGACCAAGAACTACGTGAAACCATTGCCAATCGGCTTCGCTATGACCGCATTGGCTACGGGATCACATTCAACAATTTCGAAGTAGCTGTGAAAGATGGCGTCGTAACCATCGCCGGCGAGGCCCGGAGCTATCCGGACAAAGCTTCCGCCCTCAGCATGGTCGAGGACACTCCTGGCGTGCGTGACGTGAAGGACGAAATTAACGTCCTGCCACTCTCTGAATTTGACGATGAGTTGCGCGTACGCACGGCTATGGCGATCTACCGCGATCCCGCGCTCCAGAAATATTCGCTGGATCCACAAGCTCCCATCCGCATTGTGGTTGAAAACGGAAATGTAAAGCTGTACGGGGTTGTGGATAGCGCGATGGACAAGCAGATTGCCGAGATGCGGGCGCGCGAGGTAGCCGGGGTGTTCTCTGTCGAGAATCACCTGCTGGTAGCTAATCAGTGAATCGAGGTTTGTCTTCTAATTTTCGTCAGAGTGTTTGACTTGATTTAGGAGGATCGTATGCAGACTAGAAAACCAATTCTCATCCTCGCAGTTCTGGTTGTTTTAGCAGTTGCTCCCGTTCTCAGTTTTGCGCAGGGCACGCCTGCTCCGTCGTTCACGCCGGAGCAACTCGACAAGCTGGTAGCGCGCATTGCGCTGTATCCGGATGCGCTCCTGGCGCAGGTGCTTGCGGCCACGACGTATTCCGACCAGATTCCGGATGCGGCGCGCTGGGCCGATCAGCATCATTACCTTACCGGGCAAGCCCTGGCCAACGCGATCCAGGCGGATCATCTTCCGTGGGATCCCAGCGTGCAGGCGCTCCTGCCATTCCCTTCGGTGCTCGAGATGATGGCCAACGACATGAACTGGACCACCGATCTTGGCAACGCGTTCCTGTCGCAGCAGCAGGACGTGATGGATGCGGTGCAGAGAGAGCGCAGGAAAGCCAAAGATTACGGATATCTGCGCAGCAATGCCCAGATCATCGTCAGCGATGGGCCGTACATCACGATTGTGCCCGTGCATCCGGCCTTCATCCCGGTGCCGTACTATGACCCGGCGATTCTTTTCTTCCCGCCGGAGCCCGGAATCGTGATCGGCGGCGCGATCCGCTTTGACTTCTTCGTGACCATTGGGGATTTCTTTCGCCCGTGGGGATGGGGATATTGCCGTTTTGATTGGGGCTCGCACGTAGTGATCATCAACAACGCCCCCTGGCGGCGGACCTGGATCAACCGGCGTGAGTACGTTCATCCCTACGAGGTCCGGCAATACAGAGCGGAAGAGCGGCTTCCCGAGCGGCACGTGCTGCACGAGCGCACTGAGCATGAGCGCACGGCGGCGCGCGAAGGACGCCACCGCGTGGAAGAGCACCGCGATCACCGCTCGCGCTAACTTGCTTTCAGGGCAGAAAGTGCTGGATGCTCTGAAACAAGCTACCGAGAGGGCCAAGAAGGGAAAAGAAAGGGTTGGGAGCGCGGATACTTATGTCCACGCTCCCTTTCCACAGCGATACCAATTCATATTTCGATTTGAAACTTGAGTCTGATATGGTCGAAGACAGATTACGCCGCCACTTTGACTACTGTCTGGGCAAAACCGAGATAGTCATCTACTCCGTTCTCGCA
>PKXK01000242.1 GCA_003132325.1 Acidobacteriaceae bacterium | reverse complement strand
CAGGAGACGTATGGGCATGGGGGGAGACTACCGGCCTCCGGGCCGCCTGGCAAGCCACCACGCATCTCAGCCTGACGGCGTCGACTTACTTGTCCTATGAGTACTTTCACAGAACCAGCGACGCGGACAAGCAATTCGTGCTGCCCCGGAACGGGGTGACCGTGCTTCCGGGCATCGAGATAAAGTACACGTACAAAGGTTATGTGTTCAGCGCTCATGGGACACGGGGCCAGCGCATTAGTTGGAGACCGTTTGGATGTACTTTGTCAACCACGTCGCCGTTCAAATGTGTGTCTTCCTTGACCCAGCCGCCGCAAGACGCATACACGCTCTACAACGCCGATTTCAACAAGGATTACTACATAGGTAAGTTCACCAAGGGCGGGTACGCCTTTGCCTATTATGGTGGGAACCAACTGGATCGCTTCTCCCGTTACTTTCCCTCGTTCCTTTCGCAGCCGCGCCTCCACGGCATTCCCGGCGGCACGGACTCTTTCGACGCCATCGCCATGGGGTACGTGCACTACGGCTTCAACGTGATGGACTTTGTGAAGTTCGATGGGATGTACAGTTATGCGCGCGCGCGCAACCTGGAGGGGTCCAGCCATTTCAATAAGTTTGACGGCCTGGAGTTCAATTTCAACACTCCCGGCCCCAAAGGCACCTTGATACAAGGCACGGTTTCCTATGCGCTGGATGGAAACATACCGCGGTATAACTCGCGTTGGGGCGCCTATCTTTTGATTTTCAAGCCGTTGCACTTTTAATCGAGTCTATGGCTGAGATACGGATTGAAGATCGGAAGACCGCATTAGTGACCGGAGCCTCGGGGATGATCGGCGCCGCCATCGCGCGGGCACTGGGAAGCGCGGGGTTCCGCGTAGCTGTGCACTATCATCGCGCAAAAGAGTCCGCGGACAATGTCGTCGAGCGCATCGCCGCCGCCGGCGGACAGGCCCTGGCTGTGGAAGCCGATCTGTCCCTCCGGGAAAGCGTAGCCCCGATGTTCGAGCGCATCGAACAGCAATACGGTCCGGTCGACTGCCTGGTGAACAACGCCGGCATCAACCGGGATGTCCTGTTGGCGTTTATGTCTGACGAGCAATGGGACGAAGTGATCGCCACCAATCTCCGTGGCACGTATTTGTGTTCGCGGTTGGCCTTGCCGGGCATGATGCGCCAGGGAGGCGGAGCGATCTGCAATATCGTGTCGCCCAGCGGAGTCCGCGGCCAAGCCGGTCAGTGCAATTACTCGGCTTCAAAGGGAGGCATCATCGCCTTCACCAAGGCGCTTTCCCGCGAGGTGGGGCGATTCAATATCCGAGTCAACGCCGTCTGCCCGGGCGTGATTCCCAGCCCCATGTCCGCCAAGTACATCGAGAAAGAAGAANNGGACAGGTGATCGCGGTCGATGGCGGCTTGCTATAGTTAGTTCTCGGTCATTAGGTCTCGGCCAATAGTTCGGTCAACGGAGAGGGACAGAGGATGACGGGCACGGGTTGCTGGGCCATCGAGGACTATGCTTACCGTTCGTGTCCCCAGCCGGCGCAAGAATTTGCCTTTGCGGTTTCACCCCACAATCACTCCTGCCACTCCATTGAGAACCTGGCCTCTCTGAACCAGGTGGTGAAGCTGTGGTTCATGCGGCCGTTCCGGCCTGTTCTCCAGTGGGCATTTGGACTGGCGGCGGTTCGCGACCTGGACTATGCCGAGGTCTACTATCGGGCGCCGCTGACGGTTGAAGATGTTTTTCTCACGGAGTGCACAGGCGTCGCGCCTCTCGGCTTCGACGGAGTCCATCTGGGGATTACCGATCACGACGAAGTTGCCGGCAGTGTCGAGCTGCTGCGGAAGCATCCCGCAAACGCGCACCGCACTCCTCTCGGCGAGGAGTTGTCCATCCGCTTTCAGAATTATCTCTTCCACCTGGGAGTTACCGACTTACCCGAGTCCGGCGTCGAGGAGACCCATGCCAATCTGCAAGCCGCAGCCCGCGCCGAACGGCTCGATGACCTGTTCGAAATACTCCGCGCCAGCCGGTGTCTCGTGGTGCTGAATCACCCGCTGGTTCCCTGGAGCAAAGACAAAGAAAGCGACCCGCACCGGAAGATTCCAGTCGGAGAGCTTCTGCAACGATACGGCTGGGCGATTCATGCCCTCGAGTACAACGGAATGCGGGGCCAGAAGGAAAACGACCGCGTTCTAGAATTGGCCAAGCATGTGAACAAGCCCGTAGTGGGTGGCGGAGACAGCCATCTCCTGCTCGCCAGCTCCGTGCTCTCGTTATCGCAGGCTGCCACCTATCGGGATTTCGCAGCGGAAGTGAAAGAGGGCCGCGCCGTGCCTCTGGTGACGCCGCCGTACTTTGCCCCCTTGCGCTGGAAACTTTTCTTGCGCGTGCTCTATTTCATTGCCCATTACCGGCAGATCGGCCATTTCCGCGGCCAGCCGGTTCGCGATCTGCTTGCGGACAGAGCGGTGTTTCTGGATCCAGCAGGCGTTGCTTCTCGCGGTTTTCTGCGGTTAACCTCGTCCCTCGGCCTGATACGGTGAGCGTAGCTGCTATGCTATACTGCCGCAAATAAACATCATGGCAAGCGTGAAGGAACAACTTAAGCCGATTATTCTGAAGAGCTTGCGGATTACCGACTTGACCCCGGCAGACCTCCGCGACGATCAGCCACTGCTCGGCGGCGACTTGGAAATCGACTCCATCGATATCCTGCAACTCGTGCTTGAGATCGAGAGACATTTCGGCATCAAGCTGGTGGGCGCCAAGTTCGACGAGCAAGAGTGGGGGAGTATTAACGCTTTGGCGGCGACCATCGAATCCAAGATGTCGGCGGCAAAGACCTAACTCCATATCCCATGAGTAAGGTGACCCATGCAAGCCCACTGTAAGACGAAGCCGGCGGCCCGCGTCTTGCTGATAGAAGCGAATAACATGGGCAAGTGGGTTGGAACCACTATGCCTTACGAGGTGCATATCCCACCACTGGGACTTATGTATCTCGCTTCTTATGCCCGCGCGGCTCTGCCCGGCCTGGAGTTCCGTATCGTCGAGTCCTCGCTTTCATCTCCCGACCTTTCTTCCCTGGAAGACGATTCTCCCGAGAAAGATCGCCTCATCCGTGTCTTGAACGAGTTTCAACCGGATGTCGTCGGCATACGCTCCATCGCCTTCTTTCTCGAGGAACTCCAGCGCATCGCCAGTTTGGTACGCGCCCACAGCGACGCCAAGCTCGTCGCCGGTGGACCAATCGTCCAGGCGTACAAGCGCCGGCTCTTCCAAGAGGTGCCTGAACTGGAGATCGCCGTAAAAGGGGAAGGCGAAAAGGTGTTCGCCAACCTCCTTTCGGGATCGCCCCTGTCCTCGATCGCAGGCCTTCTCTATCGTACCGACGACGGGGTGGTGGAAAACGAAGACCAATTGGAAGAGGAGGACATCGACAGCCTCCCCTTTCCCGCCTACGACCTGATCGACCTGGATGAGTACCAGCGTCAACTCAGTTACGCATACAATCACCGGCGGCAGGGAATCCTGCTGACCAGCCGCGGCTGCGCCTACCATTGCACCTTTTGTTTCACCCATTGGAAGGGCATCCGGTTGCGGAGCGCCGCCAACATCTTCGAGGAGATCAAGCAACTGCACGACCAGCACGGAATCGAGGACTTCTACGTCGTCGACGATATCTTCAACGTCAACTCGAAGCGCGCTTTGAAACTGTTCGACCTGATCGTGGCCGCGGGGATCAAAATACGTCTCTACTTCGTCAACGGCCTGCGTGCCGACATCACCAGCGAAGAGTTCGTAGATCGAGCGATCGAGGCCGGCGCCGTCTGGTTCACCTACGCCGTCGAATCAGGCACAGACGAAATTCAGCGCCTGGTAGAGAAGCGCCTCGATCTGGAAAAAGCGAAGCGCGTCATCGCTTACACTCAGCGCCAGAACGTGGCCGTGAACATTTCCACCATGTACGGTTTTCCCACCGAAACCCGTGAACTGGCGCAACGCACGCTGGACTGGTTGAGCGAACTGCCCAAGCCGTCGTTGTTGCCCTACCATTTTTGCCTGCGGTTCTTCCCGGGCTGCGAGATCAACCAGCAGGCTCTAGATGCCGGTTGGGATCCGGCGCGTCTGGAACTCACCAGCCGGTTTTCCTACAACGATATGCCGTTAGGTACTCCCACATTGTCGAAGCAAGATATGTACGGCATTCAGCTTGAGTACCACCGCCGCTTTGGACTGAGCAATCCCGCCGCCGTTGACGGCGCGGTCCGCACGCTCCGCTCCATCGGGTATAGCGACACGGAGATCGTTCACATGTACTCGGTGCTAAAGAGGAAAGTGATTCACAATGTGGGCGACCTCATGACGGCGGGCGGGAATTGACGCGCTGGTACCAGCACCGTTTTCACAATGTCCTGTCTCACCGCATTGTGTTTTGCACTGTACCGTGGATGCCACGCTTCGTCCAACGCCCGATTGCGGCGATAACGGCGCTGATCTTTTTCTTCGTGTTGAAGCGGGAACGCCGGGCGGTAGCCGGCAATCTGCGCCGGATCTCGGGCAAGCGCGGACTTGCGCTACAGTGGAAGGTATATCGCGTCTTCTATTCGTTCTGCGACTTCATGGTTTCCTATTGCTATGTCCCGCAGGCCACCCATGCGCAACTGCTCTCCATGCTGGTGGACAAGGATAAGGACAAAGCCCGCGGCGCCGCCAAGATCGACGCATGCCTGGCCGCGGGCAATGGACTCATCGTGTGGACGGCACACCTGGGGAATTCGGAATTCGCCTCGCGCCTTCTTGAGATGCACGGGCGGCCCGTCAACGTGGCGCGCCTGGTCGAGGACAAACCGGCGGAGATCATGCTGCGCAATTTGATGTCGAACGAACGGCTCAAAATTGTCGATCTCAGCGGCGGCGTGCGCGCCAGCCTCGACCTGTTGCAGGCCTTGCGTCGAAACGAAATCGTGGCCATCCAGGGAGACCGCGTCTATCGGCGTCACAGTGCCGATGTCCCGTTTTTCTCCGAACCCGCCGCCTTCCCACTCGGCCCCTTCCTGCTCTCGCAGGTCTCGGGCGCTCCGGTGCTGCCCGGTTTCGTGATTCGCCAGGGTTGGCTGCGCTACCGCGTTCTGATGGGCGATCCGATCCTACCGGTGTCATCCCCGGCCACATGTGACGGCGGCGAAGTTGACCCGCATGCCGGTTTGCGCCTGGCCGTCGGGTTTCTGGAAAAAACCTTGGCGACCCATTACGATCAGTGGTTGAACTTTTTTGATTTTTGGCCGGTTGCCTCCCGTGACTGATCTCCAGAAAATCATCGTCGTTACTGGTGTCGGCGTCGTCAGCCCCTATGGCATAGGCCTGGACAGCCTGCAGGCGGGCATGTTATCGGGCAAGTGCTGTCTCACGCCGACGAAGGACGTGTATCCCGGCTTCGCAGGAACGACTGCGCCCGTCTCCGTGCCGCTTCCGGCGGAAGGTTCCAACTCCCGATACTCCCGCACGGATCGACTCGCGGCGCTGGCAGCTCGAGACGCAGTGACCGATATCGATTGCGAGAGCACTCTCTTCCGGGAGAGCGGCGTCGTGATGGCCAGCACGGTAGCGGGCCTCACCGAGATCGATCCCGGAATCGCTCAAGATCCGGCGGCTTGGTATCGGCGCGGCGGTCTCACGCGGGCCGCCTCCTATCCGGTGGCGCACGTCGCCGACGCGGTGGGCGAGCATCTAGGCATCTGCGGACCGCGCTGTGCCGTGTCAGTGGCGTGCGCCTCCGGAGCCATGGCCATCGCGCTCGCCGCCAACCTGCTGCTCGACGGAGTCGCGCCCATGATTCTTGCAGGAGGCAGCGACGCGCTCTGCCCGTTCACCCTGAGCGGATTCAGCTCCCTGCAAGCATTAGACCCAAGCCCCTGCCGGCCCTTTGACCAGAATCGCAAGGGGCTGAACCTGGGCGAAGGCTCCGCCGTTCTCGTNNGGATGGGCCATGACCAACGATGCCTTTCATCCCACCGCGCCGCAGCAACAGGGAAGCGGCTTGGCGGAATGCATGCGCCTTGCCATGGGAATGGCGGAAGTCAGTTGCGATGAGATCGGCTATGTGAACGCCCACGGCACGGGCACTCCCCTGAACGATATTGCTGAGACGAAAGCCTACGAGACGGCCTTTCGCGGACGCAGCCGTCCCATCCCCGTATCTTCGACCAAGTCCTATTTCGGACACTGTCTGGGAGCAGCCGGCGCGTTGGAGGCAGCCATCACGATCACGGCCATTCGTTGCGGCGCGCTGTTCCCGACGCTGCGGCTGACGGACCCCATCGAGAGCCCAGGCGTCGATTGGCTGCGGGGAGAAGTTCGACGCCAACCGCTGCCGCTGGCCATGTCGGCTTCAGCCGGGTTTGGTGGCAGCAACACGGTGCTCATATTCGGGAGTGGCCCAGCATGACTCCGAATTCGCCGGGCGTTAGTATCGCCATTACTATTACCGGTATCGGTTCCGTGAGTTCTTATGGTCCGCTCGCCGGGCTCATCCCGCAGTCGACGGTGGAACCGAGCGCCATCACCGCCTGGACAACCCCCGGACTGCGACGAGCGTTTCTCGTAAGTCCGTTTCGCCCGGCCAGCGTAGTGCCGGGACTGAAGACCCGGCGACTGGATCGCCTGTCGGCGTGGGCCTTGGTAGCTTCTGCTCTGGCTATTCAAGATGCTGGGATCGACCTTGGCCAGGTGGACCGTTCGCGGGTTGCGGTAGTCTTTGCCACCTGCTTCGGCTGTGTTGAACTTACGGAAGCCTTCTTTCAAAGCGCCGTGGCACATGGTTGGTCCGGGACCGATCCCAGCACTTTCCCGGAGACGCTCGCCAACGCTCCGGCCAGTCATGTGGCTTTGTTTCACGACCTGCGAGGGCCTAATATCACCGTCGGCAGCAAGAGCTTTGCGGGCGAGAGTGCGCTGATCCAGGCCGCTTCCTTGCTTCGCCATGGGCAGGCTGACTTAGCCATCGTCCTTGCGGGAGACACGCTCACGCGCGCCGTTTACGAATGGTATGAGACCGCAAATCTGTTGTCGCCAGCCTGCTACAACTCGGAGCCTGTGCCGCAGAGCGGCGGTTTCATCCCCAGCGAAGGTGTAGCCGCGCTGGTGTTGGAACCGGCGGGTCGCCCCGCAGTGAGAAAAGTCCGGTCTTATGCCCAGTACCGCTCGGGTCGCTGGGCCTCAGGCGGCCAACCGGTGGAGGCCGTCCGCCAGATGCTCGGCGATTCCGTTCCGAGTCTCACGGTCTGCACCACGAATGGCGCGCCTTGCGCTACGAGTTCTACAACCGCCTTGGCTCGCGAGATTGCCGGCGACGGCGGCACAATCGTCCCCTCGCAAGCCGTTGCCGCGGGTTTGGCTGACACCAGCGCGCTTCTCCACTTGATCCTGACATTAAGCAGCCGGCCAAACAGCGGGCAGGTGCTCTTGCTAGGAACATCCGGCGACAGTGGTTTCGCGGCGCTTCTGCTGGAGCTGCCTTGAACATGAATGTGCGAATTGCATCCGCGGCGTACGCCGTTCCGCCCGACGTTGAGGCCGTGGAAGTGATCTTGGAACGGGAACGAGATCGAGTGGAGACAACGCTGGCTCCGCTGAGCCCGCAGTCGAGACAAAAGGCCCGAGAAGGTCTCGGACTAAGCCGCGTCCGCGTCTGCGGCGCCAAGCAACCCTATGACTTAGTTCTCGAAGCTGCTTCAACCGCGATCGCCGAAGCTGGGATTACGGCAAAGGACATCAATCTCATCCTGGATTACAGCACCCTCCCGGGAGAGAACTCGTACTGTCTCTCCTTCGCCCACCAACTCAGCGCCGAACTCGGCGCCGAAACTTCGCTGAATTTGAGTTTCAAAGCCGGCGGCTGCGGAGCGCTCCACCTCGCAATCAAGACCGCGCTGGGTTGGATGAGCACCGATGAAAACATTCGCACCGCCTTGCTCGTGACCGGCGACACCCCGCCTCACGACAACCGTTCGCTGCTTCCAGTTACCGTGCAAGGCGACGCCGCGAGCGCCGTCATCCTGCGCCGCGAAGGCACGGAAGGCCCTTTGCTGCTGGGCGTCGAGGTCATGACGCTTGGCCACTTGCAGGGCGCCATTGGCTTCGTCAGGACGAACGGCCACCTCGAGATTGTTGTCGATGCTCTATGCATTGAGAACCAGGTGATGCCGATCTACTATCTCAACCTGTTCCGAGTGATGCATAAAGTTCTGGCAGCATCTTCCCTGAGCTTGAACGATATTGACCATTTCATCTATTCCAACATCAGCCAGCGCGACCGCGAGGGTTTTCGCAGGATGGTGGGACTGCCCGAGGGCGGGCTGCATCCAACTCCCATGGCGGAGTATGGACACACCTTTGCCAGCGATCTCGTCATCAATTACGTGCATATGCGGCGCGAAGGCCGAATTCGTCCCGGGCAGTTATTGCTGTTCGCTTCCGCGGGCATCGGTTTCACCTGGGGGGTGACGCTTGCCCGAGCCTGAAAGCGACCTGCTCTCCGACTGGCTTCGGCACACAGCGGCGGCCACGCCCGAGGCTCCGGCCATAGTGGAAGACGATCGGGTCACGTCTTTCCGCGAGCTATTCGAGCAAGCCGCGTCGCTGGCCCTGCGGTTCGTGGAACACGGCATCCAAAAGCAGGATCGCATCGCTCTGGTGCTGCCGAAGACCACCGAAGCCATCGTCTCCGTCTTCGCGTCCCTTCTCGCCGGAGCGGTCTATGTCCCCATCCATCCCCAGTGGCCGAAGGAACGAATCGAAACCACCTTGGCGGATTGCGCCGCACGGCTGGTGATCGAGAGCGACAAAGTGGCTGACAAAGAGGGCGAGAGTTCTCCGCCGCGAATCACCGATCGCGAGACTGGCGCCGGCATCCCTTGGCAGGCGCCGCCGGCTGCTCTTGCCAGNNGACGCTGGCGACCCGGCTTTCATTCTGTTCACCTCTGGATCTACGGGCCGACCGAAGGGAGTCGTCCTTTCCCACCGCGCCGTAAGCGCTTTCGTAAAATGGTCGGCGCGCGAGTTTCAGATCTGCTCAAGGGATCGCATCGCCTGTCCGTCGCCGCTAAGCTTCGATCTTTCCACCTTCGACATTTTCAATATGGCCTTGTGCGGCGCCACCTGTGTTTTAGTGCCCGGCCATATCGTGTGGATGCCGCGCTTTTTGGTGCACTTCGTGCGCCAGGCTCGCATCACCTGCTGGTATTCAGTGCCGTCGATTTTGGCGGGCATGTTACAGGAAGGACGATTGGCCGATCATGAGTATCCCGGCCTGCGCGTCGTCCTCTTTGCCGGAGAAGTCTTCGCGAGTCCATATGTGGCGCGGGTGCAGGCCGCGGTGCCACAGGCGATTTGCGCGAACCTCTACGGCCCGACCGAAACTAATGTGGTCACGTGGTACCGCGTGCCGCGCGATTTTGACGGATCGCAGCCGCTGCCGATCGGCCACCCCTGCCCCTACGCAACGGTGACGGTGGATGCGCCAACCGGTGAACTGCTCGTTGGCGGCGACTCCCTGATGAGCGGTTATTGGGGCAGATCCGAAGCAACGCAACGCGTATTCGTCACCGTAGAGGGCAAGCAGTATTACCGCACCGGCGACCGCGTATCGCTTGCGCCCGACGGCAACTACCTTTTTCTGGGACGGCTCGACCGGCAAGTAAAACGTCGCGGCTTCCGCATTGAACTCGGGGAAATCGAGGTCGCACTCCTCCGGCACAAAGATATACTGGAAGCGGCGGCGGTCGCTGCCGAGGTCAATGTCGACGACGGCCAGATGGGAACCTGTATCACTGCCTTTGTCCGCGCCCGCGCCGCCGGCGCTGTCACCTTGGTCGAAGCCAAAGCCCACTGTGCGCGGACACTGCCTCCGTATATGGTGCCCGACCGCATCGTGTTTCTGAATGCCATGCCCAAGGGAAGCCGCGGCAAGATCGATTACATGGCTTTGGCCAAGATCGCAAAAGAACCGGAGTAAGGACTGGACCATGGAGATCAAGGGCGGCGACATCAAGAACGGAGACATCAAACAAGCAGTCCGCCAGTTCATCGCTGAAAATGTTCTGCTGGGTCTGCATCAGACTACGATCGACGACGCCACGCCCCTGGTCACCGGCGGTCTCATCGACTCGATCGGCATGATCGGCCTGGTTGCTTTCCTGGAGAACCGCTTCGCCGTCGAATTCATGCCGCGAGAAATCGACATACATAGCTTGGATAACTTGGACCGGATCGAAGATCTGATCCGCAAGAAACTGGCCGGCCCTGAAGCCGGTTTCGCGACGGGTGACCAACCAGAAGTTCGCTGAGGTGTAGCGGTGAGCAATCACTGGAGGCTGCGAGGGCTAACCCTGCTGGCAACGCTGCTCATGCCCGCCTGCCGGCGAATGCACAAGGAGCCGTTTGAAAAGGCGCCGCTCTCCCCCGGCCAGATCGAGGTAGTGCGCCTTTCGGAGCGCGCCAACCTCACCGTGGAACGGGTTCGTTTCTGGTCCAACGAGATGAACGAGCCCCGCTTTTTCTTGGCCCTTATACCCAAGACGCACGCTCCGCCCTCCGAGGTATTCATCCTGAATCACGGCTGGTGGGACCGGCCAGAGGACCTGCTGCAATATCTCAAAGTGGACCAGGTGTACGACGAGATGCTGGGCCGCGGCGAGGTCCGGCCCGCGATCGTGATCCTGCCCGACGTTCGCTTCAGCAACTTTTACCGGCAGTACTCCGACCGCTTCCCCTACCCCAATTATCTGACCCTGGTCGCAGAGGAGGTGGCGGGAACGGTCTCCCACCGCTACGCCATCCCGTTCGAACGCCAGCGCTGGGCGATCGGCGGCTTCTCCTTTGGCGGTTATCTGTCGCTCGATGTTGGACGGCGCTTTCCCGGCCGCTTCTCGAGCGTTAGCGTAGTGAGTGGACTCGTCGATAGAGAGTGGAGTTTCTGGCCGTCGCAACCGCCGCCGCCCGGGCCCGTCGATTCCCATGGCCGGGGCAAGCATACCATCGTCGTGCCTGGCCCCATCCCCCGGTTGTTTCTCGCTTGCGGATCGGACGATCGCCTTTTCCTTGCCATGCGTGGCTTACATCAAAAGCTGACGGAACTGGGTATCCCGCACGAGTGGTCGAGCGCGAAGGGAGGGCACACCTGGAAATACTGGTCTTCGGTCCTGCCACAAATGTTAAAGTTTCATCTTGCCGCCGGACCGGCTGCCGAACATACTGCCAAACAAGGTCAGGTCGAGGACAAATGAGAGCACTGCTAGTTCAAAGCCCCGCAACGTCCCCCTGGGTTCCGCGCAGGCAATGGGAGCCGCCCAGCGTCGCGATGGCAACGATTGCCGGCCAGATCGATAACCACGATGTCAAAGTGGCGGACATGGTGATCTGGCGCAAGCAGGCGGTCCCGCGCTTCTTGCAAGTCTTGCGCGAATTTAAGCCGGACGTCGTGGGCTTCACGTCCATGACTTTCCAATATGACACCACGGTCGGCTTTGCCTACTTGACCAAGCAGTTCGACAGCCGGATTCGAACCGTGCTCGGCGGTTATCATGCCACGTTGTTTTCGGAAAAAATCGCCGCCGGTCCCGACGCGAACTTGTGGGATTTCCTGGTACGAGGCGAAGGGGACTTTGCCTTCGGAGAACTGCTGAATAGCATCGAGGCCGAGGGGAAGGGAATGGAAAACATCCTCGGGCTTTCTTATAAAGAAGAGGATCACTTCCGCCACAACGAGGCGCGGCCCCTCGAAAACCTGGATAAGATCCGCATCCCCGCCCGCGACAAGCGTCTGGCCAAGGGATTTCACATGTATTTCCGCCGCGCCGACGTCATCGAGACCTCGCGCGGCTGCCTGCATCTCTGCAACTTTTGCAGCATCCGCGAAATGTACGGCCGCTCGTTTCGCCTCTTCCCCCTGGACCGCGTTCTGGCCGACATCGAAGACGCCTACAGCCGCGGCGCCCGCCACATTTTCTGCACCGATGACAACATCACCCTCGACATGGAACGCTTCGAGCAGTTGTGCGACGGGGTCATTGGCCTGAAGTTAAAGAACCTGATCTTTACCACCCAGGCGAGTCCGATTGGTTTCGCCCACCGTCCCGACGTTCCGAGGAAAATGGCCCAGGCGGGGTTCGTCTCCATCTTTCTGGGCATCGAGAATGTGTCGGTCAAGAACCTGAAGACGATGCATAAGCCCAACACGCTCGACACCATCCGGCGCGGCGTGGCGGCCCTGCAGAAAGAGGACATTATTGTCATCGCCGGCATTATCAATGGGCTTCCGGATGACGACCCGGAGAGTATTCGCGAAAACTACGAGTTCATCAAGGAAATGGGAATTGCCAGTGTCATGGACCAGATCATGACGCCGTATCCTAAGACTCCCTTGCGCGAGGAAATGCTAGCCGACGATCGCATCGCCAATCTCTCCGATTTTCGCTGGTACGACGGCTACTTTAGCAATGTGCGTACCCATCAATTGACGCCCGCGGAACTCAATTTTGTGCGTTGGAAGATCCGCCGCGAGGTCATCGGCATGTGGCGCGCCACCAAAGCCGACTGGAAGTTTTTCAAGGGATATACCTACGTTTGGGAGTTTGGCTTCCGCCATATCGTGTGGCTGAATGAAAGGTTGCTCGAACTTATTCTTGGCATCGAAGGCCGCTACAAACTGCAGATGCGGCAGTTCCTGCAACTGAACGATTTTGGCATTGAGATCCCCGGCCGCCAAAGGGCCGACACTTACCATCCCGTCTACGGCAGCAATGAAGACCCTTACCGCGACACCCGATGGAGCGTGCTCAAGAAGCGGCTGCCTTTTCCCTGGCGTAAACGCCTGACCAACGTGCCGGAGTCGGCGGATTCAGCTAGTGTAGGGACGGCCAAGCCGCTCGCGTAGGGACGGCCGCCCCCGGCCGCCCAGGCCGAGCGAAGCTCGGCAGCCGCCTGTGGTAGCCCCAGTTTCAGTTTGGATGCAAACGAAAGTGAGGGCCAGCCCCCCATAGATCCAAACTCTTCTTTCGAAATAACCGCGTCGTCATTTTCCAATCGGGTCCAGAGAGACCATCTCCGGAATCTTTACGCGCTTAGCGTCGTTCGGCTTGAGTTTGGCAATTGCTTCGGTAGCTTCGGATGCGTCGGCCTTCTGAATATCGATCGTGCATACCCATGCCGAAGGAAATTCAAAGTTGACGTAATATGTTGTTCCCGGCGCCACATCGAAATACTCGGCCTGACTGCCCATGCGTCCGATTTTCGTGGTTCCAATCATGTGCTTTCCGGGAGAAAGATTGAGGGTGAGGTAACGGCCGTTCTGGAGGTCCGCGACTTCTTTCCCGTCGACATACACAGGCGCCTTAACCTGCGGGCAATTGTGGTAGTGCTTGCGATAAACGACAACGTGAGTTGGCGCGTTGCCGGCATCAGCCGGCTGAGATGTTTGCGCGTCCGCAGTCTTGCGTAGAAGCATTGCTTTGTTGCCGGAGTCGGATCGCATGATGCCTTTTATGTAGCTCCCGGAAAGCGACCCATCCTCTTTCTGCGAAGCCTCCGTCGTGTAGACTAGTCTTCCCTTACTGGAGAAAACGAGAAAAACCTTCTTGCCGCTCACTACTCCCTCGATCTCCCAGTTGTCCGAGGTGCCGGTGACTTCGCGCGCGTTCTTAGCCTGATGCAGAAGCATCATTCCCCATTCACTGGAGTCCCAGGTTCCGTCGACATTAATTTCCGCCGGTTCCGTTTTCGCGGCCAGCCACGCCTTTCCTTCATTTATGTTGTCTTTAGGGAAACTCTGATTAAGTGTCGGCAGAAAGCGTAAACCACAGGGTACACAGGGGTGCACGGAGGACCCCAGGGACTTAATCAGAACTTCCTTAGCCAGCAGACAGCGGGGCGTCAAAAGAAAGATCCCAACCGCTGCAACGAAAAAACGCATTGCCGTTTTCATCTTTAACATTCCTCCAAGCTTCTGTCTTACACCGCTGTATGACGTACGATTGACTTTTGATGCGCTTTCCCGCACTTCCCACCCACGGTAGATGTGGGGCATCGAACAAAACTCATATCTAGCTCCCCGTTTTCGCCAACTCTATTGCCGCAAGCATGCGCCGTATCGACGACAGCTTATAAGGTCGCGTATCAAGCTTATCTTGATCATGCAACAAGTCCTAGCTAAAGCTAGTTGCCTTTCGTATCCGGTCCTGGCGTTCTCTCCATCATTTGCAGCTTTCCATCCATGAACAGCAGCCGCACGGGAAAACCGGTGGGTATCCCCTCGGTCTGGCCCCATGCGGTTACAAAGCCTTTGTTCTGGCGGGGGAACCATGCGTCCGCCTTAGCGCCGTTTTCCTCTGCCGTTGTGACCTTGACAGGAGCGTCCACCACGCTGAAGGCTTGCTCTTCGGTCATGCCCGCAATCAGCTTGCGCTCGCCGATGGCCTGCCTCACCTCCGCCGGCCATTTCCTGATGTTCGTCTTGTAGCGGAACTTTGGAGAAAGTCTGATTGAAAGCCTTGATAAAGTCATCCATGGTTTGGATGTGGATGAAGTCGACCATCACTTCGTTGTCGTTGGGCGGTAATCCTTCCAGCCATAGTTGGACGGTGTCGCCGGAGAAGGAGAGTTTTCCGTAACGCACAGTTTTGTCAGGTGCATGGGCTTGCCCTTCGTCTTCTCACCAATGAAGCCCCTCGAGCAAAACCCGTTGAGGCTGGTTTCGCTTTCGGAGGTCAACTCGGCGGAATACACAACTCCGCCATGATGGGAGAAAAGCAAGAATTCAGGAGCACCTGAGATCTTAGTGCGTTTCTTCCGTCGCCTCACCGGCAAGAGCCTTTTGCAATTCTCTGCTCACCTCCTCCAGTTCCTTGTTCATGCAACCCTCAAGGCCGCAGAGGTGCCCTTTATAAGTCTTTAGTGGAACCGACCCAATTTCCTTGTTGGTCTTCAGGTCGATGAAATGGATCGAGAGGTGAAGGCGATATCCGTGGTCATAGACCGCATCGGAGAATTTGACGTAAAGGTCGTTTCCCGCGGTGTTCTCGTCGCTACGGCTTTTGGCTGCGGTCATCGTCCGACCGGAAAAGACTTTCGATTGGCAGTTTTCCTGAAATGCGGTATTCGCGTGGTTGATCACGGCGAGATACTCTTCCCGGGTGGAATAGCCTTGGCGATGATAGTTGTCGGGGTTTATGTCGACCCAACCGAGAAAAATGCGGTTCATGCCCTTCATGTCCACAGATTCTTTGTGTTTCGCCATCAGCGGGGTCGATAGGGCAACGCTAAACAGCAGTACTGTGACAATCGCAATTTGCCTCATGAAGAATTTCTCCTTGTTTTGATGGACGTCCTTGCATTAGTTCTTGCACCTTTCTTGATTAAAATGTGTTGGCCATCCACAGTTGCAGAACAGTGCCGGAGGCATTTTAGCACTCGGAACAACCCTTCCCGCTTGATCGTAGGGATCACCGAACCAACTTAGTCAGAGTTTCTTTACGAAGAGCACGACGGTGCTGTAAGTCATGGCTGGAGTGAATAATTCCAATCGGGGGAATGCAGAAGTACAAACGTCGTCCCCGTTATCCTGATGGTTGATTTGAGAAGTCAACGTCCTGGCTAGCCGGCGGCGGCGCGGTTTGAGGTCTTCCTCAAATCCGCCGTTTCCGTGGCAGTGACTTCCTTGAAAAGCTCGGGCAAGCTTTGCGCGTCATCCACCGACTTGCCGAAGCGGGCAGATTCGTAAGCGCGGGTAAACCGGGCGACCTTCTCCTGCAGTGCCGTTTCCTGAATAGCGGCGACGAAATCCAGCGGCGTTTGTGACGGGGACTTGCGCCAGCCCAGCCGCGCCATGCGCTTCACCATGCGGTCATACCAAAGCGCGGCGGATTCGCGCGGGGCGCGCTCGGGATGCGCTCGCAGACTACGGGCACGCATTCCGCCGATCAGGCGCCGGACATTCCATAGCGCGATCAGGACCGCCGTGAAGGCGATGAGTCCGCCCAACCATCGCACCGGAAAAGCCGTGAAGTGGTTGTGCGCGCGCCGCGCCCATTGCAGCAGGGCGCTATGTTGCCGCTCGATCCAACGGCGAGCCTGGTCAACGAAAAGCCGGCTGCCGGTGGCCGCATCCTTGCTTAAGGAGCGCTGGTGACCGACATCGTAGTTGATAATCCATTCGCGCCAAAACGATGCGGCCGCATCCAGATAGAGATCCATCCGCGACCACCCGGTTCGTGCCAGCAGGCTTCCCGCCGGAGTCGGGTCAAAGCTGATCCAACCGGACCCAGGGAAATAAGCCTCGACCCACGAATGGGCGTCACTGGCGCGCACCACATACTGGCCGGTGAGGTCGTTGTATTCCCCGCCGCGAAAGCCCGTCACAATTCGCGTTGGAATGCGCAGGGAGCGCAGCATGACCGCCATCGAACTGGCGAAGTACTCGCAGTGGCCTCTTTTCCGCTCGAACAGGAAATGGGCCAGCGGATCCGCCGGCACACTGCTCGGCAACTCCAGCGTGTACCCAAAGTGCGTGGATAGATACCGCTCCACCGCGACTGCCTTCTCATAGTTGCTGGGAGCCTGCGCCGTGATATCCTCCGCCAATTTCGAAATGCGAACATCAAGCGGCGGCAGTTTCAGGTACCGGTCCATCTCCCCGGGTGCGGTGTTCGCCGCCAGACGAAGTTCGTCGGTGTCGATGTCAGGCAGTTGCGATTCGGCTTCGTAGCGATTGATTGGGTGGTCCGCGTCGAGGTCGTAGACGGCACCTCCGGCGTCCGTACTCACCTGCCGGAACGTTCCCGTGAGATTCCGCGGCCACTCTGCCAGAAAAAATACGTTGGTTCCGAGCGGCTCCATCAGGACGCGATAACGAATAGATCGGCTCGCGACCACGGACGCGGTACGCGGATCCACTTCCGGCGCCAGCCGATAGCTTCCGTCTCCCCCTGGACGAACCTGGGTTTGTGCAAACGAATTCGACCAGACCCGGCCGTCAAAATTGTTGAGCGCGACCCCGCGCCACTTCAAGTCGTATGCGCCCTGCAGATCGTTCTGGATCTCGATGTGCATGACGACCGCGCTGGACTGCTGAATCTGCCCGATNNATCAGGAAGCTTCCCGCCAGGATCATCAGCATGAGCGCCGGAGCAATCGCCAGCAGTGCGTAGGCCATGCGCTGGGTCGGAGAAGCAGCGCTGGGCGAGGCCACGCGTGGATCTTGAGCGTGCGTGGGTTCGCTTGCGACTGAGTGCTGCATTTCCATCAGCACAAAAGCGACGATGGCAATCAACAGGAAAACCGCAAAAGAAAACAGAAACACGCTGCCGACCGTGAGCACGGAGGCCGCCAGCACCATGAGAAACGAGAGCACCGCGAGCGTGTAATGGTCGCGTGTGCGCTGCAACGAAAACAGCCGGACGACCATGGCGAAGAGCACCAGGTGAACGCTGGCTGCCAGAAACCCGCGGGAAAGAAAAAAGTAGTCGGCAAGATAGATGAAGACGTAAATCAGGGTCAGGACGGTGGTCCAGCGTTCCGGGATGACAAACTCGCGGCGCGTCAGAAGTTGGATTCCGCGGAGTCCGAGCGCCAGGCTCACCAGAATCACGGCTGGCAGATCCAGCCCTCCCGTCGCGGCCAGAGTGCCGAAGCCGCTGAGCACAAGCAGATAAAGCGCAACATTAAAGTAGCGCTCGATGGCCTTGGCCATGGTGATGGCGCCCGGGTTGACAGAGGCTTCAGTCACAGGACGCTTCTATTGTTGGCGAAACCGGCGCGGAAGGGAAGTGTCCGCGGTAACAAGATGGCTGTCGATCCAAGTTTGCCGGTGGAGAGCCGGGCGTCTCCGCCCGGCCGCACAGTCGAGACGCCCATCCCTCCACTTGTTTACAATACCTGCCCATGGACTACCTTCTGAAAACTGAACCCACGGTGTATTCCTTCGCGGATCTGGAGCGAGAGAAGACCACGATTTGGGATGGTGTGACAAATCCGGCGGCCGTGAAGCATTTGCGCGAAATGAAGCCGGGTGAGCGATTGGTGGTATACCACACCGGCGACGAGAAGAGCGCGGTGGGGACGGCGGTGGTGGTCGCCGTGGATGCGAGCGATCCCAGAAACCCGCAGGTGAAGATCAAAGTTGGGAAGCCGATCGCCAAGGCGAAGACGCTGGCGGAAATCAAAGCGCGGGCGTCTTTTGCGGAATCTCCGCTGGTGAGGCAGGGACGGTTGAGCGTCGTGCCGCTGACAGCGGCGCAATACGGCTGGCTGGTGGGAGAGTGAGTTCGACTTCACGGTAGCGCCGGCCGGACAACGCCGGGACGGGGAATTCAGTTGAGCGCGAGGGTGTCGTTCTGAGTGCTCTGTGGGATGTTCCCTGGGGGGCGATCGAATGTTCGGGGGTACCCCCCTCCCCCCTGTTTATTGGGATCATAGAGTTACAGGCTAAAACACGCAAAATCTTTGAGTTTAAAAGACATATATGGAAAAT
>PKXK01000180.1 GCA_003132325.1 Acidobacteriaceae bacterium | reverse complement strand
CTCAGCCCAGGGGTCCACTCCATACACCAAAAACAAGTTCTTGCTCTCGACATAGCGAGTGAATGCACTCCATGCATATTTCGACGAACAGCCCGTTGGGCTGGAGATGTCGATTCCGTCTTGAGAAATCACTGCTTCAAACGGGTGTTGAAGCCTATTGTCTTGCCTGAACGACCGTCGAATTTGCAGCCTCAACCCAAATAGGAAGAATAGGCCGATCAGGATCGGGAGGATAGCACCTGCATTTTGCTTTGGGTTTGAGGCAATCGACCCCAGTCCAACGAGAATAAGAAGCAAGCCAAATACAGGGATGGCCTTAGTCCACACGCCTCCGTGCTGCCCTTGCGCCTCAATCAAATCGTTTTCGCTTAGCTTGTACGCGATTCGCATCTGAACGTTCCCTTGATCGTCGGTAGAATTATATGCCAGCCGTAAACCGCAGCCCTGGTGCCTGCGGAAGCGCTCCAACCTCCGCGCCCAGGCGGTAGTAAAGTTCAAGACCCTCCAGGCACGCAGGGTCGAGATAATAATGGATGTTCTGCGTCAGGTAGACGCGGACGGACTCGATGGTAAGGCCGAGGCGCGGGGCCCACTGCTGCGCGATGGCTTCTAGATTTTTCGGCGACAGGCCATGATCGCGCGACTTCTGGAAGGCCTCCGCAATCGCGGCTGCATTTCGTCCGGCGAGCGCTTGCTTGCGAATGGCCCAGAAAGCGAAGACGAATGATTTTCCGGTGCGCGCTACCCACTCCTCGGCCAGGTCGAGCGTGAAGTAGCGCTTGCGGTCGACTTGGAGCGCGGGGTCTCCGATGAGCAGGGCCGCATCGCACTCGCTGAGCATGGCGTCGAGGTCGGGAGCCATTGGCTTATAGTCGCGCGCTCCGCCCATCCATTTGGCGAACAGAATCTTTGCCAGCGCAACGGACGTCATCGAAGAAGTATCGAGCGCCACGGTGCGCACCCGCTCGCCCCACTGATCTTTTGTTAACGAATCTTTTGTTGACGAGTCCTGGGGCTGTCTGCTCACCAGCAGGATCGACCGCACCGCGCGTCGTGCTGCAATCGCCACGTCGGGAATGATGACAAGATCCGGAACCGTCGCATACGCTGCGGCCGGAATGATGCCAATATCCGCCGTTCCCGCACCGAGAGCCTCGGCGCAGGCCGAAGGGATGGTGTAGGAAATATCGAAATCGCTTTCCTTAACTCGGCCTGCCTGGGCATGCTCAAAATCCCACATGAGAGGCGCCGTGTTCAGGTAGGAAATGGCCGAAATCTTTAACCGGCTCATCAAGTTACGAATTCTACCAAAAGTGATGTGAGGGCCATCCTTGACAGGGTTTTCCGCCTGAGGCTAGGGTCACGCCATATGGCCAACTTCGCAGTTGCCGCCCCCAACCCCGCTTCTTACCAGGGCAACTACTGGCTCGCGCTTGCCTTGACTCTGGGACTCGGCCCCACGCGCATTCGAAAACTGATCGAGTACTATGGCACCGCCGAACGCGTCTTTCAGGCGAGCCTGACCGAACTCGAAGCCACGGGAATGCGCGCCGTCTCCGCGCAATCGATCGCAACGGGAAAATCGCTCGAACTGGCGCAGCAGGAATGCGAGAAGGCAGTCGAGGTGCGCGCCAGAATTATCTCGCTGAGCGACCCCGAGTATCCGCCGCGGCTGAAAGAAATTTACGACCCCCCGGTAGTCTTATTTGTGAAAGGAAGCGTCGAGGTGCTGGCCCAGCCCGGCATTGCGGTGGTGGGGACGCGTCATCCGACGCCCTACGGCAGCGGCATGGCCGAACGCCTCTCGACTGACCTCGCCGCTCGGGGTCTGGTGATCATCAGTGGATTAGCGCGCGGCGTCGATACTGCGTCGCATCGCGGCGCTGTCGCGGCCAAGGGAAAGACGGTCGCCGTCCTCGGCACCGGAATTGACGTGATGTACCCCAAGGAAAACTCGCGGCTCGCGGAACAGATTGTGGCCCTGGGTGGTGCGCTGATCACTGAGTTCCCGGTGGGAACCTCTCCTACCCCGCAAAATTTTCCCATTCGCAACCGGATCATCAGCGGCATGTCGGCGGGCGTGCTGGTGGTGGAAGCGGCGGAATACAGCGGGACGCGCATCACCTCGCGCTGCGCTCTCGAACAAAACCGCGACGTTTACGCCGTCCCCGGCAACGTGACCAATAAGAATTCCTGGGGACCGAACACGCTGATCAAGCAGGGAGCGAAGCTCGTCGCCACCTGGGAAGACGTATGGGAAGAGCTGCCGACGGACGTGCAGGAGGCGCTCAACTCCATGCCGAATGAATCCCCCGGGCCGGAAACCGCATCTCTATTTCCGGACCAGGCGACCTCGCCCCACGAAAAAAAGATCCTCAAGCTGCTGAAAGCCGATGAATCCACGCACATCGATCAACTGGTCGAATTGCTGGAAAACGAAATGTCGTCCTCCGAAATCTTCGCCGCCCTGTTTGAGTTGGAGCTGAATGGGAAAGTGAGGCAGTTGCCGGGGAAGAATTTTGTGAAGAGCTTTTAGCTGTCAGCTATCAGCTCTCAGCTTTCAGTAGAACCGGAGGGTTCGTGCAGAGTTTTCGCAATCTGCGAGTCTGGGAGAAGTCGCACAAGCTGACGCTGGATATTTATGCGTCCAGCAAGGCTTTTCCGCGCGATGAAATGTTCGGCCTGACAAGTCAGATGAGGCGCGCCTCCGCATCCATAGGAATGAATATTGCGGAGGGATGCTGCCGAAAAGGTGATGCGGAAATGGCTCGTTTTCTACAGATGGCGATGGGTTCGGCAAGTGAACTCGAGTACCAAATTCTGCTCGCTCACGACCTCGACTATCTACGCGATCCGAGGTATGAGCGCCTTACAGCGCAGGTCGTAGAGGTGAAAAAGATGCTGTCGTCTCTAGTGCAAAAAGTAAAAGGGTTTGACTGACGGCTGATGGCTGATAGCTGACAGCTGACCGCAATTCGTGCTAGTTTCAATTTCATTACCGCCATATTGGGGAGAACATTGTCCAAAGGTCTAGTCATTGTCGAATCGCCGGCTAAGGCGAAAACGATCCAAAAGTATCTGGGCAAGGGATTCACGGTCGATGCCTCTTTCGGCCACGTGAAAGACCTGCCCAAGAGCAGCCTCGGTGTCGACGTCGAAAATGACTTCGAAACCGAATACGTCGTCATCCCCGGGAAAGAAAAGGTTCTCGCCAAGCTGAAAAAACTGGCGCTGTCGGCCGACCACATCTACCTTGCGCCGGATCCGGATCGCGAAGGCGAAGCCATCGCCGCCCATCTTGCCGACGAACTCGGCGAGGATTCGAGCAAGAAAAAGAAGAAGGCGAAGGCAGGGGCAAAGGCATCAAAGAGCGCCACTAAAGCGAAGACGGACGACATCGGCGACGGCGCCCGCATTCGCCGCGTGACCTTCAACGAAATCACGCAGCGTGCCGTCAAGGCTGCTTTTGAGCATCCTCGCGACATTGATCGCAACTTGGTCGACGCGCAGCAGACTCGCCGCGTGCTCGATCGCCTCGTCGGCTATCAGGTCTCTCCTCTGTTATGGGATAAAGTCCGCCGCGGCCTTTCCGCCGGACGGGTGCAGACGGTCGCGCTCCGCTTGATCGTCGACCGCGAACGCGAAATCAAAGCCTTCGATAAGAAAGAGTATTGGACGATCGACGCCCACCTCGCCGCCAACAAACCTCTGGCATTCGACGCCCGCTTCCTGGGCAAGGGCGAAGAAAAAATCGAAATCCCGAACGGCGAGGAAGCGGAAAAGATCCGCCTGGCGCTCGAAAAGGCCGATTGGGTCGTCCGCTCAGCGGAGAAGAAAGAGCGCCGGCGCTATGCCACTCCGCCGTTTACGACCAGCAAGCTGCAACAGGATTCCTCGCGCAAGCTGCGCTTCAGCGTGAAGCGCACCATGATGATCGCGCAGCGCCTCTACGAAGGCGTCGAACTCGGCGACGAGGGGCTAGTCGGCCTGATCACCTACATGCGAACCGACTCTGTCCGCGTTGGAGCCGAGGCGATCGCTGAGGTGCGCGATTACATCGGCAGCGAGTACGGCGTCCAGTATTTGCCTGAGTCTCCCAATACATATAAGGAGAAGAAAGAAGCGCAGGCGGCGCACGAGGCCATTCGTCCGACGTCGGCAGTGCGTCATCCCGATCAGGTCAAACAATATCTGCAAGAAGACGAATTCAAAGTCTACAAACTGATCTGGCAGCGCTTCGTTGCTTCCCAGATGAATCCCGCGGTGTTCGACCAGACCTCGGTCGACATCGACGCAAAATCTGGAAGCGATATTTTCTGGTTCCGTGTGACCGGGTCGGTCATGAAGTTCGACGGCTTCCTTAAGGTCTATGAAGAGTCGAAAGACAGCAAGGACGAAGAAGACGAGGAATTGAAGCACAAGCTGCCGCCGCTCGAAGCCGGGCAGAAGCTGACGCTGAAGTCGCTACTCCCCGAGCAGCATTTCACCGAGCCGCCTCCGCGCTTCAACGAGGCTTCGCTGGTGAAGGAGCTCGAAGAGCGCGGCATCGGCCGCCCTTCCACCTACGCGACGATTCTCAGCACCATCCAGGAACGGCAGTACGCGCAGAAAGTTGGCGGCAAGTTCGTGCCCACGGAAATTGGCCTGGTCGTCACCGATCTGCTGGTCGAGAACTTCAAAGATATTTTCGACTTCCAATACACCGCGCGTCTGGAAGAAGAGCTCGACGAAATCGAAGAAGGCAAGCAGACAGGGAACGACGCGCTTACCGAGTTCTATCAGAAATTTTCCAAGGATCTCCGATACGCCGAGAAGCACATGGAAAACATCAAGCGTATGGAGAAACCGACCGACGAAAAGTGTGAACTCTGCGGCGCGCCGCTGGTCATCAAGTGGGGCAAGCACGGCTCGTTCTACGCGTGCAGCACCTACGACAAGGAAAATCCCGACACCTGCAAGTTCACCAAAGAGAATCCCATCAACCTGCCCGATCTCGACTCGGCCGATGTGCAAGAGACGGCGCAAGAGGAATATTGTGAAAACTGCGGCCGTGTCATGGTTCTAAAGCGCGGACGCTTCGGCCAGTTCATGGCCTGCACCGGTTATCCCGATTGCAAGACGACGCGGCGCCTCGATCAGGGCAAGAGAGTTCCTGACATTCCGTTGGACGAGACGTGTCCACTGTGCAAACGCAACCTGATCCTGCGGCACGGACGCTTCGGCGAGTTTACTTCCTGCAGCGGATATCCGGAATGCAAGTATGTGAAACAGAACTTCATCGGGGTGAAGTGTCCGGAATGCAAAGAAGGCGAACTCGTCGAAAAGCGCGCGCGCAAGGGCAACACGTTTTACGGATGCGGAAATTATCCGAAGTGCAAGTTCACGTCTGCGGCGAAGCCCATCCCCGAGAAATGTCCGGACTGCGGACATGAGTATCTGGTGGAACGAATCCGCAAAGACGGACCCGTAATCGCGTGCCCGAATAAAGAGTGCGATTACGAACGCGCCGTGGAAGGCGCAACCGCAGCCGTTTCGAAAGCCTGACAAAATTACGGTTCTCAGAACGAAAGTTCAGAAATACCTAACGAGGCGAAAAACATGGCAAAGAAAGCGACCGCGCACGATGCACAGGTAGTCATGCAACTCTACGACCTCCGCCGCGAAGCGGAGATGCGCAAGGCAAGAAACTGGTTTACCGTGGAATTCTGGCCGCAGAGCGCCGACGACGTCGTGAAAGTCGCCAATGCGTTCCCGAGTCAGGAGAATGCCTGGATGCGCCAGGTTGGCGGCTACTGGGACATGGCCGCATCGCTGGTATTGCAAGGCGCCGTCCACGAGGAGCTTTTCCTGCAGCCCGGTATCAGTGGCGAAATGTTTTTCCTTTTCGCGAAGATTTATCCCTTCCTGAAGGAAATCCGGGAAAAGATGAACAATCCCGACGTTTTTGCCAACATCGAGAAAGTCGCCACGGGGTCGAAGCTGGCGCGCAAGCGGCTGGAGCGCGTTTCGAAGAATGTTGAGAATCGCCGCAAAGCGCTGCTCAAATCAGCGAAGAAGAGCTGACCGCGGCTCAAGCCAGCCCGTCTCATCATTCCGTGACTCTCAGCACATTCGGGTCGCTGCCCATCTGCTATCCTAAATGTGCTGTGCGGATGCTCTGGTGGTTCTTCGTCCTGGGACTGAGTGTTACGGTGGTCGTGTCGGTCGCGCTTACGATATATATGCGGGTCCGGCGGCAAATGAAGCGCTCGGCGGCCCACCCACCGGAACTCGATGGCCTCGATCACTCGTCGCCGCCGGAGGCTTGATCTCCCGCGACATCCGCCACTAAGGAAAGGAACGCCATGTCTAGAGTAGCTTCCCAGGTTCTCGGCCAACCGGCGCGGTCGATGGAATACGCGAAGCAGGCGGCCATCGTGATCGCTGCCAGCCTCTTCGTCGCCTTGTGCGCGCGTGTGACCGTGCCGCTACCCTTCACGCCTGTCCCGCTGACGCTGCAAAACTTCGGAGTCCTCACCGTGGGCTTGCTCCTCGGTTCGCGTCGCGGTTTCGCGGCGCTCGCGCTCTACCTGGTCGAAGGCGCGTTCGGACTGCCCGTTTTCAGCCCGTCAATTCTGGGCGGCGGAATTGCCCAGATACTCGGCCCGACCGGCGGTTTCCTCATGGCCTATCCACTGGTGGCCTTCGTCGCCGGTTGGATCTACGAGCGGAGATCGGTACAAGGCTCGCATCGTTTCGGCTGGGCCGCGCTGTCCTCCGTGGCCGCGGAACTCGTGCTCTTTGCCGGTGGACTCAGTTGGCTCGCCGTGCTCACGCACTCCGTTTCTCTGGCCCTCCGGTATGGCCTCTATTGGTTTGTATTCGCGGAAGTCATCAAGGTGCTGATGGCCGCCGCCGTCGCCACTCGCTGGCACCAACGGATTTCTTCGCAAGGATGAACTTAAGAACGCGGGCTGTATCAGGGCGTCCCTGGCGAGACTGGGCTTGCCCGTCTCACTCCGCGGCAGCAGACGCGGCAAGCCGCGTCTCTACGAGAAGTCAGAACAGGATTACGGAATCTTATGAGTACAGTATCTTCACCCGTTCGCGAAATCACCGTGGCCCACAGCCCGGACTCCGACGACGCCTTCATGTTTTACGGCCTGGCTACGAATAAAGTTCGCGTGCCCGGCCTGAAGTTCACCCACACCCTTTGCGACATTGAGACGCTGAATCGCCAGGCGCAGGAAGGTGTCTACGACGTCACCGCAATCTCATTCCACGCCTTTCCCTACATTCAGGAAAAATACACGCTGATGTCGTGTGGTGGCAGCGTAGGGGACGGTTACGGTCCGATGCTCGTTTCCACGCGGCCCTTCACGCCGGACGAGATCAAGCAGAAGAAAATCGCGGTGCCCGGCAAACTCACCACCGCTTACCTGGCGCTTGAACTGTTCGCGCCCGGCATTGAAGTGGAAGTCGTCCCCTTCGATCAAATCATCCCGCAGATTTTGGAAGGAAAACACGAAGCCGGCCTCATTATCCACGAAGGCCAGCTCACTTACGACAAGTCGGGACTGCACCGCGTCGTCGATCTCGGCCGCTGGTGGCAGAAAGTCACGGGACTGCCGCTGCCGCTTGGAGGAAACGCCATCCGTCGCTCGCTTGGCCCGGAAACCATGGCCAACGTCACCCAGGCGCTGCGCGAGAGCATTCAGTACGCCATCGATCATCGCGAAGAAGCGCTCGCCTACGCCATGCAATTTGCCCGCGATCTCGACACCCAACTCGCCGATAAATTCGTCGGCATGTACGTCAACGAGCGCACTTTAGATTACGGAGACGATGGCCGCGAAGCCGTGCGCCGCCTGCTCGACATGGGACACAAGGCGGGGATTATCCCGCAGACGCCGAGAGTGGAGTGGGTGTGAGAAGAAGCTTCTAGCTGCTGGCTTCTAGCTTCTGGCGAGCTACGCACTCGATTTGCTCGCCAGGAGCCAGCAGTTAGAAGCCGTAGCTCCCTACCTCACCCTCTCCGCAAACGAAAACACCGGATCAATATCCACCGGAACGCTCGCAACCGCCTTCAGCGACGCCTTCAACTCCTCCGGCATCGTGTCGTACTTCTTGAACCAGTTTTCCGCACGCGCTCGATCCCCCGTGGCTTCGATCTCAAGCAGTTCCTTAGCTAGATCGGCCACTGCGCCCGGTATCTTCTCGTAGTCGATGGAATACCGACCGCTGGCATTCCTCCGGATCGCGCCGCGTTCCGAGAGATAGTTGAACTCCATCATCTCCGCCTGGCCGTGCGCCTCGGCCGTTCCGAAGCGCACCGTGCGAAACAGTCCGCCCACGTACGACGCGTAATACTCTTCCAACTTTTCTTTTGGAAGCGCGTCGTGGTCCACCAGCCATTTCAAGCCGAACATCCCGGTCGCGTCGGCTTTCGCCTCTTCCAGGCCGCTGAAGCCCGGACCAATCGCTTCGCGGATGCTGACCTTGCCCGCCGATGTACCAGGCGAAGTCCGCGCGAACGCCGGACCCAGCCCGTGACTGATCTCGTGCATGATCGTGCCCAGCAGATAACCTTCGCCCGAAACTTTCGCTGCCTGCTTCGGTTCCATCAGCTTGCGCGCGACCGGCAGGATGATATAGTTCACGCGCGCGTCCATGAAGTTCTTGAAGAAAAGTTTCTTGCTGCCCTTCTGCTCATGCACCCGCGGATCGTTCGGCAGATTGTCGGCCACCGCCTGGTAGCCGTGCGTCAGGTCTCCCGCCCGGAAAGGAGTGTCCATCACTTCCATCGGCGTTTCGAGCCCCTGTTTCGACGGCCGATCTTCCGCCGCCAGCGGCAGCGCGTCTTGAATCTGGGGCACGTATTTCTGGAACAGCTCCAGCTTCTTGCTCTCGCGCTCGTTACGCACCATCACCGCCGCGCCGTAGGAACCTTTCACGCCCAGCAGTCCGTCCAGATAAGTTTCATAGGGCGCAAAGATGATGTCGAATTTCGGATTCTTCAACTCCAGCCAGGCCAGGTCGCTCGGAAAGTAATCGTCGCTGAGCAGGGCATCGGCCCGCAGTTGAAGAAACTTCGCGAAAGCCGCATCATCGCTGAGCTTAGCCGCCGCCCGCAAAGCATTGGCCGCCGGTTCCAGAAAAGCGCGGAACGCGATGTGGTAAGGGACCGCTTCCAGTCTTTCCTGATTCCAGCGCACAATCGTGAATTGGTTGTAGATCGCCGCCTTCTGCTCCGGATGCAGTTTGACGTACTGCTCGACCTGATCGCGCGTCAGGTTCGCAGGATAGAACCCTCGCCCGGGCGGCACGGCCTCAGTCCCGACGAACGGCCTATCCTGGTCAATCAGGTCGAAGCGCGACGCGTTGATCCATAGGTACGTTCGCAGTTTGCCATCGCGCAGGTTCCGGCTCGAGGCCAGCGACTGGTACAGCGTTAAACCCTCGGCATCGCTCTGCCGCCAGTAGATGCTTTCCAGGTAGCCGCAAGCTTCCACCAATTTGCGAACGAGTTGCTGCTCGCGAGCGCTCAAACCCGCCGTCTGGAACGGCATTCGGACGTGCTGGAATTTCGCCAGCCGTTGCCCCAAGTCAGCCGCGACCTTCAAATCCGCCGGCGCGCCCCCTTTCGCCGCCGAACCCGTCATCGCCCGGGGTTTTTTCTGCTGCGCCGTGCCGAAGGTTGACATCAGGAGAATGAAAAACAAGACAGGCCCATAGTGCGTCCAACTGAATTCCTTCATACGAATACCAGTTTATCAAAGCCTCGATTCCGCCCCGAAGCCGTTATCATGAATACATGCGTGGGGAAAATGGCGCCCAGACTTTGCTCATCGATGCCGATGACACGCTCTGGGAAAACAACATCTATTTCGAACGGGCGATCGCGAAGTTCATTTCGTTCCTCGACCATCGCCAGCATTCGCCGGAGGCGGTTCGGCTGGTGCTGAACGACGTGGAGCGGGAATCCATCGTCAGGCACGGTTACGGACTGCACAGCTTCGCCCATTCGCTGGTCGAAACGTTTGAGAAACTTTCCGTCGACCCGGTCACGCCCGAATTGCACGAGCGCATTCGCAGCTTTGCGCACCAGATCGCCGATCATCCCATCGAAGTTCTTTCCGGCGTGCCGGAGACCCTGCAGTATCTCGGCGGGCGCCACCATCTGATCATGCTGACCAAAGGAAATCCTGCCGAGCAATCCGGAAAGGTCGAGCGCTCGGGATTGAAAGAATATTTTTCCGCGGTTGAAATCGTGGCTGAGAAGGACGAATCGACCTACCGGTCCGCCATCGCCAAGTACGCCCTTCCCGCGGACAGCACGTGGATGGTCGGCAATAGCCCGAAGTCTGACATTAACCCGGCGCTCGCGGCCGGCCTGCACGCCGTCTTCGTCCCGCACGACAACACCTGGATACTGGAGCACGAGGACCTGGCCGGAGCTCCGCCAAACCAGCGATTACTGGTGGTGGAGCGGTTCGCCGACCTGAAGTCTCATTTCTAGTTTCCGGCCCCATGGCCGCCACTTGTTACCGAATAGTGAAAGTTACGGCGTTATCGTGAAAGTCATGGCATTCGAGTTCGCCCCGCCCGAGTGCACGTAGACCTGCACGCTACCTGCATTCATGATGTCGGCCGCCGTGATATCCGCCGTCACCTCAGAGGCGGAATCGTTCGTGGTGGCGCGTGTCGTCGTGCCCCAATACACCAATGAATCCGTGCCAAAACCCGAACCCTGTACCGTCAGCGTAAACGCAGCCCCGCCGGCGACGGCGCTGCCAAAAGCCCCAAACTGATTCGCGACATGGTTGCCTCCGCAAGGTTGCACATTGGGAGCAGCGTAGCAAGGGCTGGGAACGGAGTTGTCACAGGCTCGTCATTTTCTATGCACACAAAATAAACAAAGCAATTCGCGCTTCCCAGCTCTCAGGTTGCCAGCAGGTCTCACCGAGAACTGAGAACTGACAACTGACAACTGACAACTGCAATAGACACAGGCCGGGAGCCCGGAATTTCTTCCGGTCCCGGCCTGCGCTTCTATCAACTTGGGAACCGGCTCAGTTGGCCGGCGTGGGGTTGGCGTCAGCGGTGGCGGGCGCGTTCGTTGGCGTCGCCGGCGTGGAAGGAGCAGGCACGCTCGCCGTGCTGTACCGCGTAAGCCTTGGGAAGAATGGCGTCACCTCGAACGGCATCTTGTCGCGCGCCGAAGTGATCGCAACCGGTTGCGCCTTCACGATCTCCACTTTGTCATCCCACGGACTTAGTTTGACGCGTCCCCCCAGGGGCAAGGCGGCGATCTGGTCCAGCTTGTTCCAATCGAGCGCCGGAGCCGAGGTGCCCAACTGTGCCATCCGCGTCACCGTGCCGTTCTCCGCGATGTTGTTGCCGAGGTGCGCTTGCAGCAGAGCGCTCAATTGTGGCGCGCGCGCCTGCAGAGCCTTGATGAACAGCCCAGCCGACTCCAACTTCTGCGCGTAGGGTGAGGCTTTCAGCATCTCGATGGCTTTCTTGTCAGCCGCCGCTTCCTCTTCGGGAATGTGTTTGAACCCGAGGTTCTTGTAAGTCGCGTCGTCCGAGAACAGCATGCGGTCATTGAACGCGTACTGGCTGCCCAGGTTATGTCCCAGAACAATGTGCGCCAGTTCGTGCGCCAGCACCATGGCCAGGCTGCCTTCGTCGGGAAGCACATCGATCAGCCCGCGGCTTACTACAATCGTATTACCGACGCTGAAAGTTTCCAGCGGAGAAGTCGTCAGCACCCGCGTCCGAACGGGCCGCGGCAATTCGATGTTGTTGGTGATCTCCAGGTTGTTCACGACGGTTTGGAGAATCTTGTCCACGTCGCCTTCCGGCGCCAGCAGCCCGGAGCGTTCCAGCCGTTCGACCACGTTGTCTTCCGCCTGCTGTTGCCATTCGCGCGCGGCCGCCAGCGGCGAAGCATCCTGCGCCGTGGGCGTGTCATCCTTTACGCTGTCCACCCGGATGTTCGTAAGTTCGTCGTTGGGCGTTCCCGTCTTCAGGTTATATCCCCACATACGAGTCTGCGCCTTGAACGCTATCTTGTTCTTAGCACCCGCCGTAAAGTCGCCTTCCTCGCTGTAAATGTATGCTGGCACCCAATAACCCGGAATCAGATTTAACCGCCAGCTGTCCATGTGAAAGTAATAACTGTTGCGCGAAGGATGCGCATAAGTGCCGTTCAGCCGCACAATGCTGAAGTCATGATCCTCAACCCAGATCCGGCCGAGAAAGCGCCCACGGCCGGCGTCTTTTTTGGGCGTCAGATCGAATACCAGGCAACGTACGTCGCCCAGAAACTCGCGCCGCGCATAGCGGAAATCATAGTGCTGCCGGTCAAAGTCGTTGCGGTCGACGAAGATCATCCACGAAAAGCCCAGGGGCTGGTACTGGAACTTGAACTTCTTTGTCAGCCCGCCCAGAAGGCGCTTTTCCATGCCCTCGTCTTTATCTTTGCCTTTGCCCTCAAGATAGTCGCTGCGGTCGATCGAGTCGCTCAAGTCCATGCGTCCCAGGAAGTAATGATCGTCCTGCGGAATCGGCCCCAGTTGCGGATCCTGCGTCAGGTCCTGCAGATAAGTCTCGACAATGGGAGTGCGCGGGGACAAGAACTTGATCAGGTCCTTTTCGCGCGCGATCACGCGGTCGACGGCCTGATCCATCGTGGCCGGGCGCGCCAGATTGGTCTGATCTGGAGCGGCCTGCGCCTGTCCCGGCAGCGGCGCCGAAACCGCCTGTAGGTTCTGCTGCGCCGACGCCGGCTGCTGCGCCACTGCCGTTGTCGTCATCGCTGCCAGAGCCAAAATTAACCAATTCATGTTGCCCATAACTTTCCGCATAACTCTCCGCATAACTCTCATCTCCAAAGTTCAATACGCCAGTTGAAATACCACGTGCACGATCGCCGTCGAATCCATGGCCTGCCCGTTTCGCGAGGCCGGCTTGAAGCGCATCTTGTTGGCGGCGGCTACGGCGGTTTCATCGAGCCCATGCCCCAGACCTCGGACGACGCGATTCACGTGTAACTGCCCGCTCGCCAGGAATTCCACTTCCAGCAGAACTTCACCTTCCAGCTTCAGGTTCCTTGCTTCCTCGGTATAGGCAGGATTCGGCTTGTAAGTGACCTCGACCATCGTCGCCGGTGGACCGCTGTCCACCCGCTGAATGTGTGGGGTGTTCTGCGCGACCTCCTGCGAGCCAAAGCCCGAGGTCTGCACTCCCGCGCTCCCACGGCCGCTCCTGCGCCCGTCGCCTTGTCCTGGTGTCGCCACGCCATTGCCAAAATCGGCGCTCGCAACCGTTCCCTTAATGCCCTTTGCGCCGCCCGACCCGTTGCCTTGTCCTGGCCCCACCGGCATGTCGAACCCACCCGCAACGGACGCGATCAGCTTGCCATTCGGCTTGCTGTTGGCACTCGGCTTTAGCCCATTCGGATCGCCGAACCCGCCCGTCTGCACCTTCTCGATCGGCGCATTCACCGTCGGCGTCACCGAACTTCCCTGGAAGTCCCCGGTATGAATCAGCACCGGACGCGCTCCGCTCGTCTGTTTTAACAGCGCGGGCGCGAAGTTATTCATGGCCACTTTGGGCGGTTCAATTTCCTGCGGCTGCGGTTTGGGCGCGCGGAGCTCTTTGGGCACGATCAGTTTTGGCGCCTGAAACACCGGCTCCGGCGGCAGCAACTTGGCGTGCACCGGCAGCGGCTTCGGCTTGGGTAGCCGCTCCGGCCGCAGCGCAGGCAGCGGGACCAGTTCGGTGACGTGGTAACTCACGATCGGAATCAGCGTATCGGACGTCATGATCCCGATGACGATCAGCAGCAAAATCAGGCCCGCCAGAATCCCGTAGCTCGCCGCAAAAGTCCGCCAGTTCCACTTCTTTTCAGGCAGCAGGCCGAGTTGAAAACCGCAGTCGTACGTAGGCATCCATCACTCCAAAAGTGGGCCGCCCAAGCTGGGGAGAGCGCTCGGGGCTGGAGTCTTCACCTTAGGGGAGATTGGGCAGGGGGTAAACGTGTCGCTTGCGCGTGTCCTTTGGTAACCGCCTTTGGGATTCGGTCCGACGGCAGATTACTTCCGTGCCGCCGCCCGCCGCCGCGCAAAAAAGTAGAACACCGGAACGCCCGCCAGAATCGCCAGGCATCCGCCGGCCGAACTCTTCAGATTGTCGCTGAACGTGTAGTAGAGAAGAGCCGCCGACGCCAGCACAACCAACGCCGGAACCACCGGATATCCCCACACCCGATAAGGCCGCTCGGCCTGAGGCTCGCGCCGGCGGAAAACGAACAGTGTGCTGCCGGCGATCATGTAGAACATCCATTCGGCGAAAATCGCCAACGAAAAGAATTGCCGGAAACTGCCTCCCAGCAGGAGCAGGACGATGGCCAGGCCGCACTGCACCACAATCGACACCGACGGTGTGCGGAAGCGGGGATGAACCTCCGCAATCGACTGGAAGAAATATCCATCGCGCGCCGCCGCAAACGGCACGCGCGCTCCGCTCATGATGGTGCCGTTCAAAGTCACCAGCATCGAAAGCGCCATGCCCGCCGATACCAGGCTGGCGCCCGCTCCCCCGAGCACCAGCGCCACCGCGTCCGAGGCAGGACGCTCCGACCCGGCCATCGCCGCCGCCGGCAACACATACTGGACGGCCGCGTTCACCAGGATGTAGAGCGCTCCGACCGTCGCCACGCCCCAAATCAGGGATAACGGAATGTTGCGTTGCGGGTTTCGTATCTCTCCCGCCACCATGTTCAGATCGTTCCAGCCGTCGTAAGCCCAAAGCGCCGCCACCAGCGCCGCGAAAAATCCAGCCACCCCGCCTTTGGCGCCCGTAAATTCGGTCGCGAAATTCGCCCACGTTCCCCGGCTATACGAGAAGCCCACCGCTACAATTCCGAGGATGATGGCAACCTTGAGCAGGGTAAATAGAAACTGAAAATCTCCCGCCCGTCGTACTCCGACGTAGTTCAGCCAGGAGATCAGAACCGTGGCCCCGATCGCCACCAGTTGCCCGTAGTTGAGGGTGAACGGATGCGCGAAGCAGGCGTGCGAGAAAAAAGAAAAGACCGGAAAGGTTTCGAGGATCCGCACCAGGCCGGTGGTGACGGTCGCAATCGAAGCCGGCTTGGCGATCAGAAACCATGTCCACGAATAGAGAAATCCAGCCAGGGGTCCGTAGGCGTCGCGCACATACACATACTCGCCGCCCGCCTGCGGCTTCATCGCGCCCAGTTCGGCGTACGTCAGCGCGCCGAAAAAAGAGAGCAGTCCCCCGACCATCCACGCGAGATAAACAAGTCGGGCCGACCCCACGGCTTGCATCATCTCGGTTGGAACCAGAAAGATTCCGCTTCCGATGATCGTCCCCACTACCACGGCGCCCGCATGGGAGAGTCCGAGATCGCGGGCGAGTTCCGGGCGGACCTGACTGTTTTTTGATGGAATATCCATGTTTTCTTACACGGTTCGAAAGCAAGATTCTAACGGTCGAGACCGCGGCGAACGACGAGAAAAGGCGCCGCAATCGCGCTAAGTTCCCCCCGTGCTCCGCTGTGTCCCCTGTGGTTCAAGGTTCTGACGCGGGTGAAGAAGCAAGCTAGCCGCGTACCCCACGGCGAATGTCACGCAGGTCCCGATCGCGACCCACCAGGTGAAAGCGACCTGCGACCATCCCCACAAATACAGTTCCGTCGCGAATCCGCAAACCATGCCGACGATTGCCCCACTCTGATTCGCGCGCTTGGTCAGCACTCCCAACAAGAACACTCCGAGCAACGCTCCGTAAGCGACCGATGCGATTTGCAGCCCGACTTCCACCACTCGTCCCACCCGATGCAACGCCAGCACCGCCAGCGCGAACAGCACCAGCGCCCACCCGACGGTCGCCAGTCGTGCCAGCCGCAGCCGGCCCGCTTCGCTGACCGCCGGCCGAGAACGCGCACGAAAACGAAGATAGAAATCCACAATCGAACTGGATGCCAGCGAATTCAGCGCGGCGCTCAAGTTCGACATTGCCGCCGCCAGAATGGCTGCGATCAACAGTCCCGCGATCCCATGCGGCATCCGGCTCACGATGAACGTCGGATAGATTCTGTCCGCCCGCCCAAACACAGCCGACGGAACCCGGTAGTAGGCAAAGAGCATCACGCCCACAAAAAGAAACAACCCAAACTGGAAAAAGACCGCGACGCCACTCGAAAGCAATGCCAGCGCCGACTGCCGCTGATTCCGCGCCGCCAGCAATCTTTGCACGATGAGCTGGTCCGTGCCGTGGCTGGCCGTCGTCAAGAACGCGCCACCGATGATCCCCGCCCACAGCGTGTAAGGTTTCGCAAAATTCAAATACGGCCAATGCGCCGGGACCGCGGCACCGAAACCGTGAAGATCGAAACCGTGAAGATCGAACACCTGGAACTTATGCAGCGCCCCCGCAATCGTTTCGACCGATCCCCAACCGCCCGGCACGAGATGAAGAATTGTCACCAGGCCCACCAGCGTTCCGCCAACATAGATAAAGGTCTGCACCACATCGGTCCAGATCACCGCCGCCAGTCCACCCTCAAACGTGTAGATCAAAGTCAGCAGCGTGATGATCGCGATCGAAGCGACCTCGCCCGTCCCCAGCGCAATCGATACCACGATGGACACGGCATACACCCGCACTCCCTCTGCCGCTGCCCGCGTCAACAGAAACAGGCCCGCCGTCACCGTACGCAGCTCCGGACCAAACCGCCGCTCCATCAACTGATAAGCCGTATACAGCTCACCGCGAAAATACTGCGGCAGCAGCACAAAACTGATAATGACGCGCCCGATCACATACCCCATCACCAGTTGCAGAAAAGTAAGATTCGAATCGTAGGCGAGGCCGGGAATACTGATAATGGTCAGCGTGCTGGTTTCCGCCGCCACAATCGACAGCGCGATTGCCCACCACGGAATGTCGCGGTCGGCAAGAAAATAGTCGCGCATGGTCCGCTGCCGTTTGCGAAACCGCAGCCCGAACAGCGTGATGCCCGCCAGGTACAACCCAATAATCAGCAGATCGATCCGATTCAACCCCAAACAATCCTTCCTGTAGACACGCGGCTTGCCGCGTCTCCGCCACCAGCAGCCGGCTCGCTGCATTGTACAAGCATGTTCTGGCTCGAACCTGCCACTACTCGGACTAAGCCGAACCTGTGTTAGAACTAGCGCGATGGCCTACTATCTCGGAATCGACGGCGGCGGCACCAAAACCCGCTGCCTTCTCGCCGACGAAACCGCCGTGCTCGCGAAGGCAATGTCCGGCGGCAGCAACATAATCCGCCTCGGCGAGACGCAGGCAAGGGAAGCGTTGCACACCGCCGTCCGCCAAGCCTGCGCCACCGCCAAGATTTCTCCCGATCAGATTCGTGCGATTTCTATCGGAGTCGCCGGCGCTTCCGTCCCCGAGATCGCTGCGAAGATTCGCGGCATTCTCACCGAACTCACGCCCCAAATCAGTCTCGCCAACATCGAGGTTGTCGGCGACAACGTAATTGCCCTGGAAGCCGCTTTTGGCACCGGCCCCGGCGTGATCGCGATTGCCGGCACCGGCTCCATAGTTTACGGGCGCGACGCTGGCGGCCGCATCGCGCGTGCCGGAGGCTGGGGGTTTGCCATCTCCGATGAAGGCTCGGGCCACTGGATCGGGTGCCGCGCCATCTCCGCGATTCTTCGCGCCCGCGATCAGGGCCACGAAACGAGGCTCGCCGCCATGGTTCTCCAGGCCTGGAAGCTCACCACCATCGACGACCTGGTGCAGCAAGCCAACTCCACTCCACCGCCCGACTTCCCGCGCCTGTTTTCCATCGTCCTACGCGCCGCCGACGAGGCCGACCCCATTGCCCGCGAGCTTCTGGCCGACGCAGGAGCCAAGTTGGCTAACCTCGCGGCCGCTGTCATAGGCCGCCTCACACCACATCCTCCGAAGAAAATGGCTCCCATCGGCACGCTCCCCGTAACCATACCTCCCGTAGCCATGCTTCCCGTAGCAACGACGGGCAGTGTCTTTCGTCAGTCTCCGATTGTGCGTGAGGTTTTCTACAATACCCTGCAGGCGAGCTTTCCCGGCATCGATGTGCGTCAGGATCCAGTCGACCCGGTCGAAGGCGCGCTGGCCAGAGCAAGGCGAATGTAGCGACGGTGCCTGGCCGGGCCTGGCCCGTCTCACGCCGCCCGCGAAGTTCTGATTTGTTTTGGGGTGGCGCAGCGCTTCAGCGCTGCGATAACCGGGTCGCTTTCTGTAGCGGCTTCAGCCGCTGAGGGCGAAATGTCCGAAGGCAAAACTTCCGAAGACGCAGCCGCGCCGCCCGCAACGGCGAGTCCGGCCACGGTCGCGCTCGCCGATCTGCTTCGCACCGCCGTTGATCCCGCTTTCACCGAGGACCTGGCCTTAGCTCTGCTCAAGCGCGCCGACTTGCCCGCGGAAGTCCTTGAGCAAATCGCCAAGAACGCCAACGCGCTCAAGAGCCGCAAGGTGAAGATCGCACTCGTGAGTCATCCGCACACGCCGCGCCATGTGTCCGTGCCCCTGGCGCGCCAGTTCTACACTTTCGATCTAATGAAGGTCGCGCTCTCGCCCCGCGTTCCCGCCGACGTCAAGGTTGCCGTCGACCATGTGCTGATCTCACGCCTCAAAACTGTCACCCTCGGCGAGCGCCTAACGCTGGCCCGCCGCGCCTCAGGCAGAGTTGCGGCCGCTCTCCTGCTGGAGGTAGAAAGCGGCGATGGCAAGATCATCGATGGCAAAACGATGGATNNGCCAAAGCTGTAGCGCGCGACACTCGAGTGATGCAGGCGGCGCTCGAAAACCCCCGCCTCACCGAAGCCCTCGTGATCAACGCTGTCCTCGGTCGCGCCGCCGGCGCAGCCCTGGTGCAGGCGGTCGCGCGGCACGCGAAGTGGTCCCCTCGCAGAGAAATCCGCGCCGCCCTGCTGCGGACCAGTCATCTCTCGCTGGCCCGCGCCTTGGAATTCAGCCGCGAAATCCCCGCTCCGTTGCTGGAAGAAGTACTCGCCAGTTCGCGTCTCCCCGCCCCCATCAAAGCTCAACTCCTCCGCCAGAGCCAGCAAAGTCCATGACGAGGCGGCCGGAACGCAGCCGGACTACGCCGCCAGCCGCTTCAGAATTTCCTTGCCCAGCTTCTGCGCTTCGCCGAACGCTTTCTGATATTCGACGAAAATCCGGTTCAGTTCGAGCGACTGGTCGGCGGTGAGCCTCTGCCGCAGGATCATGTCGCGCACATGGACGGGATTAGGAAGCGTAGCGTCTTCGGTTAATTCGTCCAGGGCAGTCGAGGGATTGTAGTGATACATGCACTTTATTCTATCGCCACGGGTGGGATTTCTCGGAGCTTCCACGGTTCGTTCCATGTCCGGCGGTTCGATGGTTCAGCCTTCGCGGTCTGTCAGCCGCCGGCGGCTTTCTTGGCGGCGAGTGCTTGCAAACGACGATCCAGGTCTTTTTGGTGATTGGCCCGGCGTAGCACCGTCTCCACCGTGGCCGCCAGGCGATCGGAACTCTTGTCCAGTTCGAGCGTGGATTTCTCGAAGTACGCGATCGCCCCTTCATGAATGAGTTTTTCCTCGTTCTTCTGCGACAGGCTGGTCAGGACTACGACCGGAATGTTCTTGGTGGCGGGATTGGCTTTGAGCGCTTTCAGCACATCCGGACCGCTGATCTTGGGAAGCATCATGTCGAGCAGGATGATGTCGGGCAGTTTGTCTTTGGCGACCTGCAACGCTTCCTCACCGTCGCAGGCGGTCGAGACGAGGTAACCAGCTCGGGACAAGGCGTGCTCATTCGCCATCCTGAGAAACTTGCTGTCCTCAACCAGCAGCACTTTGGAGTTCGAAACAGCCACGTGAATCCCCTCGTGCGGATTCATCGGCGATAGGCGGGGGAACTTGAGGATTAGGGAGGGGCCGGCCCCTAAAGGGGCGTCCCCTCTAGGCGAGGTACGGTATCGCTGAAGCGATACCCTGATACGAAGAAAAGGGCGGCTCGCGCCGCCCCTGGTCTAACTGAGAACTGACAACTGAGAACTGACAACTGAGAACTGACAACTGCCTCTACGTCCCTTCGTTCCAACTCGCCAAGTATTCTTCCTGCTCCGAAGTTAGGCGGTCGATTTTGATGCCGAGCGATTCCAGCTTCAGCTTGGCCACCCGCTTGTCGAGTTCCGCCGGAACCGTGTAGACCTTCTTTTCTAGCGAAGCGTAGTTCTTCACCATGTACTCCAAGGAAAGCGCCTGGTCGGCGAAACTCATGTCCATCACCGAAGCCGGGTGACCCTCGGCGGCAGCCAGGTTGATCAGGCGGCCTTCCCCAAGCAGGTTAATGCGACGGCCGTCTTTCAGCGAGTACTCCTCGACGAAGGTGCGCGTGGTGCGCTTCGACGACGACAACTTCTCGAGCGACGGGATATCGATTTCGACATTGAAATGGCCCGAGTTCGAGATGATGGCGCCGTCTTTCATGAGTTCGAAATGCTGCTTGGCGAGCACGTTCTTGTTGCCGGTGACGGTACAAAAAACGTCGCCGAGCTTAGCCGCTTCTTCCATGCTCATCACGCGGAACCCGTCCATGACCGCTTCGAGCGCCTTAGTCGGATCGATTTCGGTGACAATGACTTCCGCTCCCGTGCCGCGGGCGCGCGAAGCCAGGCCGCGCCCGCACCAGCCGTAGCCGGCGACCACGAACTTCGATCCCGCGAGCAGGAAATTCGTCGCGCGGATAATGCCATCGATGGTCGATTGCCCGGTACCGTAACGGTTATCAAAAAGATGCTTGGTGTCGGCGTCGTTGACGGCGACGATTGGATAGCGCAGCACGCCTTCCTTGGCCATGGCGCGCAAGCGAATCACACCGGTGGTCGTCTCCTCGGTTCCGCCAATCACATTCGCCAGTTCCGCCGTGCGCTTGGTATGCAGCACGGAGACCAGGTCGGCGCCGTCATCCATGGTGATCTGCGGCTTGTGATCGACCGCCGCCATGATGTGCGAATAGTAAGAGTCGTTGTCCTCGCCTTTGATGGCGAAGACGGGAATGTTGCAGTCGCGCACCAGGCTGGCGGCGACGTCATCCTGCGTTGAGAGTGGGTTCGAAGCGCACAGNNTGCAGGCAGGCCGAAACGCGGATGCCTTTGAGCGGCTGGTTCTTGATGAATTCCTTGCGGATGATCTGCAGCACCTTCATCGATTGGTTCGCCCACTCGATGCGTTTCTTTCCCAGATCGGCCAGTTCAAATCCTTTTACGTCGCTGCTAATCGATGTCGTAGCCATTGCTCTCCTAATCCCCGGTGCCTCAAAGTCAAAATTGAAAAGTCAAATTGAAGAAGTGAAACCCCGCCTTGGAGTTCAGTTTTGCATGTGATGTTTGGCTTGTGTAGTCAAAGTCAAAAAGTCGAAGCCGAATTGCTTGGGTTTACTTCTGCAATTCGACTTCTGACTTTTGACTTTATTTTTTTGCTCCGGCCGGTTCGCGCTTCGAGCCGGCGTCCGCGGCCAGTTTCGCTGCCTTGTCGGTCTTTTCCCAGGTGAAATCTGGGTCGCTGCGGCCGAAGTGCCCGTAGGCTGCGGTCTTGCGATAGATCGGACGGCGCAAGTTGAGCGTCTCGATGATCTCTCTCGGCTTGAGCTTGAAGTTTGCCCGCACCAGACCGGGAATCAGATGGGCATCGATCTTCTCGGTTCCGAAGGTATCCACCAATACGCTGACGGGGTCAGCCACTCCGATCGCGTACGCGAGCTGCACTTCGCAGCGATCCGCCAGTCCGGCAGCCACGATGTTCTTGGCGATGTAGCGCGCCATGTACGCAGCCGAGCGATCGACCTTCGTCGGATCCTTGCCGCTGAACGCGCCGCCGCCGTGGCGTCCCATGCCGCCGTACGTGTCCACGATGATCTTGCGTCCGGTCAGACCGGAATCGCCCATGGGTCCGCCGATCACAAAACGCCCGGTGGGATTGATGTGGTACTTGGTGTCTTCGTCGAGCAAGTTGGCCGGAACCACAGCCTGGATGACGTGTTTCAAAATGTCGGCGCGCAGTTCGTCGTTGCCGACCGCCTCGGAATGCTGGGTCGAGACGACTACAGCATCGACGCGCTTCACTTTGCCGGGTGCGCTGTATTCGACCGTAACCTGCGATTTTCCATCGGGCCGCAGGTAGGGGCAGGTGCCATTCTTGCGAACTTCAGAAAGTTTCTGGCAGAGCTTGTGGGCGAGTGAAATCGGAAGGGGCATCAGTTCGGGAGTTTCGTTGCAGGCGAAGCCGAACATCATTCCCTGGTCGCCGGCGCCGCCGGTGTCGACTCCCATGGCGATATCGCCGGACTGCTTGTTGATGCTGGAAATTACGGCGCAAGTGTT
>PKXK01000164.1:41595-73554 GCA_003132325.1 Acidobacteriaceae bacterium | reverse complement strand
GAAGTGCAACCGCGATGCCAATAGGCGCACAAGTTTGTGCTCGCTGCTTCAAGCGTTTGCAGGTAGCGGATATCTGGAGGGTGAAAAGAGTTGCAGATGTCCCGGCGCTGTGAGGAAGTCAATCGGTGCTAGTAACGATTGTTAGTAACTTNNNNGATTCTTCATTCCCCACCGCACGTACGGAACTTGAAACGAAGCCTTCGCGGTCCAATCGCTTCCCGCGAAGGTTATTTCGACGGGGAAAGTAACTTCGTGCTCAGCGCCATGCATCGCAAATATGCCGTGGACCTGGAGCGTGGAGGCACCCGAAGCGGCGAGTACGCCATCGGCGCGATCAGGACGGAACACGATCTCCGGGTAGCGCCCGCTCTCAATCACATCTTTGTGCATTTTATGATCGCGCGAGTTGTTGCCGGTCTTGCCGCTGGTGGCGTCGNNACACGACTTCTCCGCTGGCCTTGCCGGTCGCGGGGTCGAAATGAATGGCGCCGCGTTTCAACAGGAATGCGCCCCCCACCGTGTGCAGGTTGCCGGTCAGCGTAATATCGGCTCCACTGCGAGCAGGGTCGAGTTGCAGCAGCAATTCATGGGTAACCGGCGCCTCNNCAAGGCCGCCGTCAAGATGCACACAGCATTCATGGGTAACCGGCGCCTCTGCGGACTGTGCCGCTGCCAGCGCGGCGGCCACGACTAGAAGACCGATCGGAGTGAGAGCCATCGAACGAAGAGTCTTTTTCATAGTTCTACCAATGAAGATACCGATGAAGAAACCAAGATGGATTCCCGGCCATGCGTCACGCCTTCAGCAGTTCCCACCCCAAAGCAATTCCGTTCGCGATGTGATCCCGCGTCGAGCCCGCGCCCACGTGCATGGCCAACATTCCCGCAAAAGAACGGGGACTCGAATGGAATACCTGCATCGTACGCCGCCGTAGATGGGGGTGTTTGGCCAGGAACAGCATCATCCGAGCCATCAGAACGGGACGGCGCATCAGCTTGCGATGACCCTTTTGATAGCGAGCCAGGTCTCCGCTCGCCAGGCACTCGCCGAGCAGCGCGGCTTGCCGAAAGGCGAGGCAGAGACCTTCTCCGGTGATGGCGTCCACTCCACCCGAAGCGTCGCCCACCAACACCGTGCGGCCACGAAACACGTGCCGCAATCTTCGGGTGACGGTGATCGCGCCCCGTTCGCTGGAAGCGGGTTCCGCCGCTTTGAGGCGTGCCAAAAGTTCCGGAAATTCCCCGAGCGCATCTTCCATCGGCTGACCCGGAATCCGCGGACCCAGAATCCGCGGACCCAGAATCCGCAGACCCAGCCGCAACTGCGGGCTGGACGAAACCAGCGCCACGCAAACTTCTTCGGGGCTGACGGGCGTGACGTAAACCTGGCAGTGGCGGCCCCAGTGCAGTTCCATGAATTCGGTCCAGGGCGTAACGCGGTAGTGGCGCCGGAAGCCGAAACGCAGATTCTTGTTCTGGGTCGCGATCGAGGTCGCGTTCCCGGTTGCATTCAAGGTTGCGTCCGAGGTTGCGTCCAGTTCGTGTCGATCCAGGTTTGCCCAGGCGCGGACGCGGGAACTGGTTCCATCGGCGCCCACCACCCAGCGCGCGCGCACCAATTCTCCGGCCACCAGCGCGCCCTCGGGATGAAGGCCGGTGACCGCCGTCTGCCACAGCATGTGAACGCCGCTTGCCGCCGCATGGTCCACCATGATGCGATGCAGATGCGTGCGCCGGATTCCGTACGCGGCCCCGCGAGGAAACGCGGCCTCGGCGGTCATGCCGTCGCTCACAAAACGTACGCCGCGGAAGGGATACGCTTCGCCCTCGGGAATCGTGATGCCGAACTGGTGCAGCGCCTCGACGCCGTCGGGCATCAGTCCCTCGCCGCAGGATTTGTCGATCGGCGGAACCGCGCCGTCGGCCAGCACCACGCTCAAACCGTGACGGCGCGCGGCGATCGCCGCCGCCAGACCGGCAGGTCCGCCGCCGGCTACGAACACATCCACCGGATTCGGAAAACGGCTCAGCATGAATTTCTGATCGGCAAACTACTTCACCCAATTCTCATAAATGATTGGCGGGGCGTGATGTCCGGCCTCAGGGGCTGAAGCTCGCATTGTTTGTGGCTCCGAGCGGCACGGCTGAAGCCGTGCCCTTCCCAAAACCTGTCTGGCAATCGTTTGTGGGACCGGGCCAGGCACTCTCATCCAGTGAAGTCCTACCACTCCAGCAAAATAAATTCCGAGCAGAAGCCCGGACCCATCGCGGCCAGCAGGCCGAGCGTGCCGGGGGCGGGGCGGCGATTCTTCATGACTTCCTCAAGCACCACCAGGACCGAAGCCGACGACAAATTGCCCGTCCGGCGCAAGCACTGCCAGGAGACGTCGAGTTCACCATTCTTCAAACCGAGCGCCTCGGCCGTTGCTTCCAGAATCTTCGGCCCGCCGGTATGCAGCACCCAGCTGCCGATGTCAGCGCGAGTCAATCCACGCCCAGCCAGAAATTCGTCGAGATCGTGCGCCAGATTCTTCCGCACCAAGTTCGGAATTTCGCGAGAGAGAATAATGCGAAAGCCCTTCTCCGACACGTCCCAGCCCATCATTTCTTCGGTGCCGGGATAGAACACGGAGCGAGTGGCGAGGATGCTGGGCCCGGAAAGCCCGCACGCAGCGTCAGTGCCGGCCACAATCACCGCGGCAGCGCCGTCGCCGAACAATCCGGCCGAAATCAGGTTGGCCATCGAGAGATCCTCGCGCTGCAACGTCAGCGAGCAGAGTTCAACCGACAGCACCACCGCGGCTTGATCGGGATAAGCGCGGACATAATCCGCCGCGCGCGAAATGGCGGCCGCGCCCGCCACACAGCCCAGTCCGAAAATCGGAACGCGGCGAATATTTCTGCACAGTCCCATCTGGTTGATCAGCAGCGCGTCAATCGATGGACTGCAAATGCCGGTCACCGAAACAAAAAAGAACGCGCCCAGATTGCGGCCGTGCAAGCCCGCGTCCGCGAGCGCGCCGGCCACCGCTTTCTCGCCCAACTCTTTGGCGGTGCGAATCCAGTGATGGTTGGCCTCTCCCCAGGTTTTCATCTTCAGATATTCTTCCTTGGGAAGCGAGAGGTAGCGTCCGTCGACGCCCACGTGACGATGCAAACGCCGCAGCACGTGCGGGTTTTCGATCTTGTCGCCCCAGTATTCCTGCAGGGCCGCCAGCAACATCTCCTGGGAGTAGTAGTGCTGGGGAAACGCGCTCGCCGCGCCAACAATTTGCATGGTTGCTCCGTCTCGGAGGCCTGGGCAGTCTCGCCGCCGGTGCCCCCATATTTGTATGCCCTTCAATATAGTTCAGATGCCGATTCGAAGTGTTAAAGTATGTAACTTGTAGGTAACTTCAGAAGTTGACTTCAGAAGACAGGACCAACCCGTGAAATTCATCGTCGGACTGCTACTCGGCCTCGCCCTCATGCCCCTCGGGGCGTATCTGTATTTCACCGGCGGCATCGCTCCCGTTGCCACCACCGACTCCGACATGCCCTTCGAAAAATTCTTCGCGAAGAAGGCTTTGCATGCGCGTATCGCGAAAGATATGCCGAAAAGTGTCCCCATCCAGGCGAACGAAGCCAACTACCTGGCCGGCGCCGAGCTTTACAAGCAGCATTGCGCCGTTTGCCATGGCTTGCCGCTGACGCCGAAAACGGCGATTGCAACGGGAATGTATCCGGCGCCGCCGCTGCTGCTGGAGGGAAAGGGCGTGACCGACGATCCGCCCGGCGAAAGCTATTGGAAGATCTTCAACGGCCTTCGCCTGACCGGCATGGCTGGCTTCAGCAAATCGCTTTCTGAAACTCAGATGTGGCAATTGGCGCTCCTGCTGGCCAATGCCGACAAGTTGCCAGCCTCGGCAAAAACAGCGCTGGTCGCCCCAATCGCGTCCCCCGCAACGACCGCGCCAGCAACAAGCCTACCACCCGCGACAAGCGCACCGGTCTTCCCCAGTTCCGTACCGAGTTCTGTGCCGCCGCCAAAATAAGCCAGTTGAAGAACCTTAAGAATTCGTCATCCCGTCAAGCGAAGCCAGCGAGCGCTAACCCTCAGGCTCCGTCTCGCGTTATCGTGTAGGCATGGCGTTTGGCCGTCCCAGAAAACTCTTCACCGAAGCCGAGCTTTACGANNATCGGCAAGACGCTGGTGGAACTGATTGTCGTTCGCTTGAAAGGCCAGGGCTACCTGAACGACGCCAAATATGCGGCGGCCTTTTCCTCGTATCGCCGCGACAACGAAAAATTCGGGCGCACGCGAGTCGTCAACGACCTGAAGGCGAAGGGAGTCCACGGCGACGTGATCCAGAAAGCAGTGTCTTCCGTTTATGACGGCGTAAAAGAGGAAAATCTCGCGCGCGACTACCTCCGCCGCAAACGCCTGCAGAAGCCCAAAGACAAAGATCGGAAGCAGTCAGCCCGCATCTTCCGCAACCTGATGCGCGCGGGATTTGGATCCAAGACCATCTTCACCATCCTGAAGAAATGGGACGTGGATGAAGAAACTCTCACCGAACTCGAGAACGAAACTCCCGAGGCGTAAGGATGAGTTCCCAGTTCTCAGTTCTCAGAAGAACCTCGCAGGCTTCGGACTGAGAACTGAGAACTGCTTTTTGACACTTTGAAAACTGGTTCTTCTGCTTGCTCTGCTGCTTGCTCTACTTGCGCCTATCCCTCAACTTTGATAAAAGTTTGCAACTGAAGAACTCTTAAATTCCGCTGGAGGAACGATGAAAGGGAAGTTCTCTTTGATGATGACGATCGCAGCCGCGCTGCTGGTGCTGACTGCGTTTTCGTATGGCCAAGCCGGAACCGACGTGAAGAAGCCAGCCGACGATACCGGCAAAGCGACCGAACCCGCGGCAAAGAAACCGGCGCACGCCACCAAGAAGGCAGCCGTGAAGACCGGCGAAGCCACTGAAAAGGCCGCCGACAAAACCGAAGATGCCACGGAGGCAGCGGCCAAGAAGACGGCGCACGCGACCAAGAAGGCAGCGGTGAAGACTGGCGAAGCCACCGAAGAAGCCGCCGACAAAACCGCCGATGCCACGAAGACTGCTGCCACGGATACGGGCACGGACGNNGAAGTAGATCTGCTTTCTCACGACGGCGTCGAAGTGCCGGCTGCGAGCCGTGTGCGCGACCGACCTGCGGCGTCGTCTCGTCTTCCTCGGTGTTCTCCTGTGCCCCCTGTGGTGAAGGTTTGCCTTCATTTAGAATTAACCTTCCATGCTCACAGGCTCAGAAATTCGTCGCAAATTCCTCGACTTCTTCATTCAGAAGCAACACCGCGAGGTGCACTCGTCGTCGCTCGTCCCGGCCAACGACCCGACGCTGCTCTTTACCAACGCCGGCATGAACCAGTTCAAGGACGTTTTCCTCGGCCTCGAAAAGCGCGACTACGCGCGGGCCACGACCTCGCAGAAGTGCGTGCGTGCCGGCGGCAAGCACAACGATCTTGAAAACGTCGGCTTCACCAATCGCCACCACACGTTTTTCGAGATGCTGGGAAATTTCTCCTTCGGCGACTACTTCAAGAAAGATGCCATCGCCTACGCGTGGGAGTTAATCACTTCGCCGGAATGGTTCGGGATTGATAAAGCGAAGCTGTACGTCACGATCTTTAAAGGTGAAAACGGAGTCCCACGCGATGCCGAAGCCTACGACCTGTGGCTAGGTCGAGGCGTGCCCAAAGATCGCATCTACGAATTCGGCGCAAAAGACAATTTCTGGCAGATGGGCGACACCGGTCCCTGCGGCCCCTGCAGCGAGATTCACTACGACATGGGCGCGGCGGCAAGCGATCAGGGTCACACGGATTGCAAGTTTGGTTGCGACTGCGGGCGCTACGTCGAACTGTGGAACCTGGTGTTCATGCAGTTCGACCGCGATGCTTCGGGAAAGTTAAATCCGTTGCCCAAGCCGTCGATTGACACCGGCGCGGGGCTTGAACGGATAGCGTCTGTACTGCAAGGCGTGATTTCGAATTACGAGACAGATTTATTCACGCCGCTGATCAAGCGGGCAGCAGAGTTGACGGGAACATCACTCAAGAACGAACTCGACAAAGAAGCCCATACGAAGTCGGCTGCTTCTTTGCGCGTCATCGCTGACCACTCGCGCGCGGCAACATTTCTTATCTCCGATGGCGTCATTCCTTCGAATGAAGGACGCGGATACGTGCTGCGCAAGATCATTCGGCGCGCGATTACGCATGGACGATTGTTGGGCCAGACCAAGCCCTTTCTGCACCACATGGTCTCCGCCGTGCGCGAACTGATGCAGGATGCGTATCCGGAACTGAAGGAAACGGCGGACCGGGTGTCGAAAGCCGTATTGGCGGAAGAAACGCGTTTTGCGCACACACTGGATCTCGGCCTGAGTACGCTCGAACAAGAGCTATCTCACGCCAGACTTGAGGCTACCCAATATCTGAAAGTGGGAAAGGCAGCTGAAGCCGCGTGGAGGAACGCAGGAGTTGATGAAGTTGCTTCAGCAGTCCAGAAGGAACCGGTGCTTAGTGGTGCAGCGGCCTTCCGGCTTTACGACACGTTCGGGTTGCCAAGGGATTTTATCGAGGACGCTTGCCGGGATCAGGGGATCGTGCTTGATCGGGAAGGCTTTGATCGCGCGATGGCCGAGCAGCGCGAGCGCGCCCGCGCCTCCTGGAAAGGCGCAGCCAAGCAGACGGCCAATCCTGCCTATCAGCAACTCCCGAAATCCGCCTTCGAAGGCTATCGCCGGACTCGCTCTGACAACTGCGAAGTGCTTGCCATCATCAAGAACGGCCTGGGCGCACAGGAACTCAAGTCTGGCGACTCCGGCGAGATCATTCTTGATCACACTCCCTTCTACGCCGAATCCGGTGGACAGGTTGGTGATCGCGGATGGCTCTACTCCGACGATCACAACACGGTCGTCGCCGAGGTGACCGGATGCTACTACCCGGTCCAGGGAGTGCGCGCGCATCAGGTCAATTTGAAATCCCCATCCTCCGCAAAAAACGCGGAAGGGTGGGGCACCCTGCGCGTTGGCCAGAAAGTCGATGCCGTCGTCGATACGGCGATCCGCGAGGCCACCATGCGCAATCACACGGCTACTCATCTGCTTCAGGCGGGACTGCGCGAAGTTCTGGGCAAGCATGTCAAGCAGGCGGGATCGCTGGTTGCTCCCAATCATCTGCGCTTCGATTTTTCGCACTTCACCGGCGTCGCCGACGAAGAGTTGCAAGATATCGAAGACCTGATCAACAAAGAAGTTCTGCGCAACGAGCGGGTCGAGATCGTCGAGAACGTTCCGATCGACGTGGCCGTCAACGAGTATCACGCCATGGCACTGTTCGGCGAGAAGTACGGCGACAAGGTGCGCGTGATCAAGATCGGCGATTTTTCGACGGAACTCTGCGGCGGTACGCACACTGGCGCTACCGGCGAAATCGGGCTGATCAAGATTCTGAAAGAGGGAAGTGTTTCGTCGGGCGTGCGGCGCATCGAGGCCGTGACGGGAGAAGGCTCGCTGCGCCACTTCCGCAAAGATCACGAACTGGAAGGCGTGGTCGCTAGCCTTGTCGGACCCACCCTTTCGCAAAAAACGCGAAAGGATGGGGCACCCGCTTCGGGAGAGGATATGGCGTCCCCTGCCGATGCCCTTCGCGGCGAACTCGAAAAAAAAGATGCCGAAATCAAGCGCCTGACGCGCGAACTCGATCAGGCGCGGATGAAGTCGGCATCCTCGAGCACAGCCAACATCGGCGAAAAAGTTAAAGAGATTCGCGGCGTCAAGGTTCTGACTCATCGTGTGGACAATCTTGACCGCGCCCAGATGCGCACGCTGGTCGATCAGTTGCGCGACAAGCTCGGCTCGGCTGTCGTCGTGCTGGGCTCGGCATCGAATGGCAACGTCTCGCTGATCGTTGGCGTAACCAAAGACCTCACCAGCCGCATTCAGGCGGGAAAAATCATCGGCCCCGTCGCGCGGAAGGTTGGCGGCAAAGGTGGCGGGCGTCCGGATTTGGCCGAAGCCGGCGGCAAGGACGCGGCTGCGCTGGACGCTGCGCTCGTTGAGGCTTACAGTGTCGTGGAGTCTTTGCTTGGGTAGACCGCGATCATAGAGTGACTTTCGTCGACGGTTGATTGCGGCGCGGGTCGTCAGTTCCTCGGGTAACCGAGTCCAATTCCTTCCTGGCAGGTGTCTTCATGGGCCGACCCCTGGTGAATAGCGAAGCGATTCTTTATGGCCAACTGGTGCAAGGTGCGTATGCGATGTTCAAACGCGATCGCGCTAATCTCAAGCCCGAACCTCAGGCTGGCGACATTCCCGATCCGTATGAATTTGTGGCCTGGATCCACATGTCCGACTTCATTTTCGGACGCACGGCGCCTAAATTCTACGGGTTCATCGCGCGCAACAAAAATACGCAGGAAGATTTCGCGGTTGCCATTCGCGGCACCGAAGGCGCTACCGAGTGGTGGGACGACGCCTCGGCCATTCTGGTCCCGTTTTCGCAGGTTCCGCACTGGGGCCGGGTGGCGCACGGTTTCGACAAGATTTATAGCACGTTGAAGATCGAACAGCATCCACAGACCGCCGGGCGCTTGCTGGAAGCCGGTCCGCTGCCGGAGTTGCAGGGATCGTTCGGCGATCAACTGGAGCAGTTGCACCTGCGGTTGGAGGGAATCAGCCCGAGAAGAGCCGTCGTCAACGAAAAGAAAGGCCGGCCTGAGCGCCCCTACATTGTTACCGGGCACAGCCTGGGAGCGGCGCTTACCACTCTGTTCACGATGGAGAACAAGGAGAAGCGGAAGTTCGACATCGAGACGGCGTGCACGTTCGCCTCTCCCCGCGTTGGCAATATGCCTTTTGCGCGCGTGTTCAATTTGCTGCCCCTTACTTCATGGCGCATCGTCAACTCCTGGGACCTGGTCCCCAAGCTTCCGCTCCATATTCCGCTGATTCTCGACTATGAGCACGTGAATACGGCGTATGAATTTTCTTCGGAGGGCAAGGTGAAGATGAATCCGGTATGCTGGCATTCGATGGAGACTTATTTGCACTGGCTGGATGCGAACCTGCCCGTTGAGGCATGTTGCGCACTGTAAACTTGTTTTCGTCGGCAATCCTATTTCGCTTAATCCTATGGACGATCGCATACGATTCATCGAGCACCAGGGCAAGCAGATTCTGCTGCTGGACTATTCCCATGCCACTGCACCGGAAATGCAGCTTTTGCTTGAGTATGTGCGGATGACCGTAGCCCAGCATGCGCGAGAATCGCTGCTTACGTTCGCCGATTTCACCGGCGCCACCGTGGATCACGCAGTGGCTGCCAAAATAAAAGAAGTCCTGACGCTCGACCGTCCGTTTGTGAAAAAGACGGCTTGGATCGGCAGCGAGAGTATTCCGCACGCCTTCATGGAAAACTTTCACAGTTTTTCCCAGCGCGAGATTGCGACCTTCAAGACGCGGGAAGAGGCGATGGACTGGCTGGTGGGAGAATAGTACCCAGTGCTCAGTACCCAGCGATTTATTCCCAGTTGGTTTCGGGATACTGGCTGGTGAGTATTAGGTACTGCTCTTCAGCTTCTCCAGCGCAGCGTCACCGGTCCCGTCATCGGATGCCGGAAGTCGCCGCCGTTCTTCTTCATGTCCAGCATGGCGTTCTTCAATCCGAAATACCATTTTGCGGGACGGTCGGCGTCGTCGATCAGCATGAGGTGCGGGTTGTGCTTCAGACCTTCGGATTGCAGTTCCATGGTGCGGCGATCCTGCTCCACGAATTTTGCGAAGACGAATTTCAGCAACTGGGGGCCGAACGGAATCCAACGGAACAGGTTCCAGGCGGCCACTACGTCAATGCGGCACTGGTTGCGTGTGATGGGAGTGACGGTGGTCAGGCTCGAGAACCAATATTTGCCGGCGCGAATGACTTCCGAGCGCAGGTTGGGCAGCACGAAATCGATGGTCGTGGTAATCGAATCCGCGTCAGCGTAGAGGCGTAGAAGCTTGTAGGGAGCGCTGTTCGAGCTGGGCGTGTGCGCGCTCATGCGAAATCCGTAGGGGATGGGCTCGAAGTTCTTTCGCTTCTCATGAATCGATTTTTGCGTGCGCCACCACCACGCCTGGTGAACGAAGGGACCGTGCGCGGGATCCATCAGTCCGATGATGCCGTGGTCGACAGAACAAGGCAGGTCGGCGGTGAGGTAGGCGTGTTTGTAATGCTCGCTGAACTTCGGAATCTCGGGCGCGGGAGTCGGTGCGGGCGCGGGTTTCGGGAATCCGGCTCCGGCTGGGCCGGGGTCGGGGATGAACACCCAGACGAAGTCGTCGTGCTCTTCGCAGGGATAACTTCCCGCGTAGATGCGGTCGATCTTCAAATTCTGATCGGGGACGAGCGACGGGATCGACTGGCACTGGCCGGTGTGCGCGTCGAATCTCCAGCCGTGGTACGAGCATTCAATTTGCTGGCCGTCGAATTGTCCGCAGGAAAGCGGCATGCCGCGATGAGGGCAGGCGTCGCGCAGGGCAAAGGCTTGGCCTTGCTGGTCGCGTCCGATCACCAGCGGTTGTTCGAGCAGCATCGTCTTGGTCAACTCGCCGCTACGGAGTTGAGTGGCCGGCAGCGCGCGGTACCAGAAGCCGAAGAGCATGAGCGCGTCGGGCGTCTGCCACCCCAACGGGCCAACATCGGGCCCGCCGGGGGCCCCGGTCTGGGACTGGAGTGGGAAGGCGTCAGGCATTGGAAAGGTGAGAATACCGCAGCGGCTGCGAAATCAAAACCTTGAACCGCCGAGACGCGGAGAACGCTGAGAAAAACGAAGGGAAATCAAAACCTTGAACCACGGAGGACACAGAGGAACACGGGGGAAATCAGAACCTTGAACCACAGAGCACACGGAGGAGCACGGGCGAAATCAAAACCCTCAGGGCGCGGACGCCTTCATGCGCGCCGTCCAGAGCTTAGGCGCGTTCTTAGCTGGACGTAAGCTTGGCTGGCCACGCCGGGTTCTTCGATGTGAGTCAGGAAGAGCTTGCGCAGGGCGGTCGTCGTCAGGCGGCCCTCGATGTAGGCGTCATAGAGGTCGGTGCCGGTGAGATGGCCGAGTTGCTCGGCGACGTATTCATACTTGCGGCCGGTGAAGGCTGGAGCTGGCGCGCCGCGGAAATCCTGCTTACGGTGCTCGATCAGGAAGTCGAGAGCTTCGACGGCATCGGCGAAGGGGAGCGCCGTTTGGTGTTCGAGGTCTTCGCGCGTCACTTCGAACAATTCCGCTATATCGGGATCGCGGAGAGCGGGACGCGCGGGATGTAGGATGCGCGATCCGAAGAAGGCGAGCGCGTGCTCGAAGACGGCCATATAGAACTTGTCGTCTTGATCCAGAGTCTTCGCGCTAGGCGCGGCTTGCGCTGCCGCAGCCTTGCTGTTCGAAAGATTCGGTAAGCCGCGGCAGGCTTGATGAAGGCAGCGCACGGCGTCCTCGGCCGAGGAGGTCATGCGGAACTGGCGCACGTACACGGCGTTGATTGGAGTCAGGTAAACGCTGCCGCGCTCAAGAACCTGGCGGAGCAGGGAGCGGCGGTGTTCGGTCGTGAATCCCTTGCGCGATAACAGACGGCGCAGCAGGGCGTCGGAGCTGCGCGAATAGACTTCGGGCATGAGGTCAACCAGAAGCCTCGGCTGCGTAGTGTTGTGGGGAGAGTACTGGTTGATGCCGAGAAAACGCACCATGCCCTCGATCAGGTTATAGAGGGTGGGGCCGAGGTCGGGCGCGCTGTCGTTATCGCTGCGTCCCCAGCGGTCGAGCCAGAGGCGGTAGGTCTCGTATTTTTCCAGCGGCGTGGCGTTGAAGACGCACAAAACATTCTTGCGGACCTCTTTGCTAACTTGGACGGCTTCGACGTGGTCACGAGTCTCTCCGGCAGCGCGCCAGTAGAGGGCGTCGACGTTTTGCAGAACGGTGAGCGTGGGTTCCGCGGGAAGCCGCTCCTGGAGCAGGGCGGGCAGATGCTGGGGCGCGAGATGTGATTCGCCGAACAACACCATGATGAGCGCGTCGGAATAGTGGCGGCGGAGTTCGGCAATCTTGTCGGCGGCGTGGCGATCCCGAGCGCCAATCTTGCGCAGATCTTCACGAGGCATGCAATCGAGCCCGTAGATGGAGGCGCCGTGGTCGCGGGCGGCGGAAAGAAGTTCGTAAAACGTAGGCCAGTCGTATCCCCAGTCGAGATCGAAACGGATGCGTTGGCGCAGTTCATTTTCATCAATCTCGCCGCGAAGCCATTCGTCGAGAATGTGCTGGTCGCGGGAGAAAATGGTTTCCACTCCCAGAACTACCGGGCGCTGGTGGAGTTCGGGATCGCGGAGGAGCGAGGCTAGATAGCGCTGCGAGTTGGGCAGGGCGTGATAGTCGCCGACCAGGACGATTCCGGCTTGGGTGATTTCATGGCGGACATCGCTCAGGGCGAGAACCTTCTGATAGGAGCGATAAGCCTCGCGAAAGTCGCGCAGATACTTGCATCCGGCGGTGGGATCAATGGCGCCAATCTTACGCACGACGCTGGCGAGGGCGTGGCGTTGGGCGGCACTGCGCCGCGATCGTAAGATGCCGGTGGTGGACATGAATTCGGAGGTCGCCTTGACTTGCCTTTCGTGCCTCCCTATCCTCAGTTTTTCGAGGCCGTGAACTGGATGGCCTTGTGGAGCGCCAACTTTGTCCCTTCTGATTCCGGAAAACCTGACGGTGGCCGCTACCGGCGCCAGCGGGTCGCTATTCTTGAAGCACTTCCTGCTCACCGTGGAACGCGATTCGCGCGTGAAGACGGTGAACTTCATCGTTTCCGACAGCGGCCTGCGCGTCTTGGCTGAAGAACTCGGCGTCGAAGGCCGCTCCGACCTGCTACGTCAAATCATCGGCGCGTCTTCGGCAAAGATTCAGCAGCAGGCCAACACCGATATCGGGGCTAACGTGGCCAGCGGGTCGTATCCTTCGGACGCAATGGTCGTCATCCCGTGCAGCGTCGGCACCCTGGGCCGCATTGCCAACGGCACCGCCTCGCGCCTGATCGAGCGCGCCGCCGATGTGACGCTGAAAGAGCGCCGGCCGCTGGTGCTGTGTGTTCGCGAAACGCCGCTGAACAAAATTCACATCCGCAACATGTCGCTGGCGGCGGACGCGGGGGCGACGATCTTTCCGCTGATTCCGACTTTTTATAACCATCCGTCAGATGCCGATGCCATGGCCCACGAATTCGCGAACCGGGTGATGGCGCATCTAGGACTCGCCCAACCGGGTGCATACCGGTGGAAGGGGTGAATCAGTTCCCAGTTCTCAGTTCTCAGCAAAACCTGCAGAACCGCAGGACGATGGTTCCACTGAGAACTGAGAACTTTCTTGAAAGATCAATGACTTGGGGCAGTCCTTCCTGCTTTGCAGGCGTGCTCTCAGTCTAGGGAAGGAGCAGTAACGAAGGTAGGTATCTGGCGGGCATGTACTGGAGGGGTTGCACTGAGAATTGAGAACCGGGAGCCGGGAACTGAGACCAGACAACTATTGCTTCCCGAGGCACACCCCGTCCGTGCCGTTGACGCCGAGCCGGCTTTTTTGTAATCTGCGCTTAACACCGGAGAGGAGGTGGTCGGATGATAAGTTTTGAAAGTCACAGTAGTACCAGACCAGGTGAGGTGGCTGAGTCTTAGGGCGGTTGCTCTAAGCGGAGTTCCTGAGGAACCTTTGGTCGGGGAAATCAGGGACAATCTCTCGCAAACCATCCGTGAGTATGGGCTGATCCGCTCGGCGCAGGCTGTGCCGGGCACCGGAGCGAGCGAGGGGCCACGAGAGTGACCACCTCAGTCAATCCCAAACAGTCCACCGGGCAGCCCGCAGGCTGAAGAGCTTGCGGGCTGTTCTCTTTTCAGGTGTCTGGTCTCAGGTGTCAGGAAAAGCAGTTCGAGGCGGGTTCTCTGAGACCTGACACCTGAGAACTGAGAACTCGCTTTATCCTACCGCGCCGTGGAAAAAGATGTCCGTATATTGGCGCACAATGGCTTCGCCTTTCAGTTCGCCGTCGGGCTTGTACCACTGATAGATCCAGTTGATCATGCCGACCAGCGCAAACGCGGCCGCTCGCGGCGTGACCGCCGTCGGGGAATTACGCTTGCGCTGTACTTCGGCGATGAGGTTCTCTACGAAGTGCAGGTAATCTTTCTTGCGTCCATTGATCTTGCGGCGGAGGGCGGGTGCCAGCGGATGGTTCTCGTGCAGCATCACCGTAATCTCGCGATCTTCGGGACTGAGCACAACCTCGATGTGCAGCCGGATCAGCGTGCGCAGACGCTCTTCCACTCCCTCAATGCGGCGCACCACGTTGATGACCCGTTGTTCGGTGATGTCCATGGCGTGGGACATGATGTTGTAGAGGATCTCGTCCTTAGACTGGAAGTGGTGATACAGGCCGCCCTTGGAAAGCTTGAGCGCGGCGGCGACATCGTTCATCGAAGTGGCATCGTATCCCTGCTGTTGAAACAGGCGGGCGGCAGCGCGCAGAATTTCCTGGCGCGGTTCAGGACGGTGTTCCTGCCGAGGATCGAGGGTAGCTTCGCGGTGCATCACAAGAGATGGTATCGCGGAATGGGTCGTGGGGCCATTGCATCATTGAGTCATTGAGGTATTGAATCATTGACTCAATGGCTCAATACCTCAATGATTCAACACCTCAATGGTTCTACGCCTCCGTCCGCCAACGGAATCGCGTGACCGCTACCACACCGAACAACAGCGTGAACAGCAGCAACACAGCGATGGGCGCCAGCGCCGACGAGAATCCCAAGCCGCGCCAGGTCATGCCGTCCAGACCATCCATCGCCCACCGGGTGGGAACGACCACGGTCAGTGTCCGGAGCCATTTCGGAAACACGAAAGTTGGCACCCAGGCGCCGCCGAGCATCACCATGATGAGCGTCGCCATGATGGAATAGCCGCGCGTGGCTTCGACCGTTTCACCGAGAGCGGCGACCATCAGCCCGAAGGCCGCGGTCATCAATGAGAATGCGGCGCAGACTCCGACGAAGCCCGCGAAACTGCCCAGGATATGGACGCCAAACACCACCCGCGCGAAGCTGAAGAGCACCGCCAGAATAAAGCCCGACATCAGCGAGGCACTCACTGCCCGGCTGCCCAGCAGCGTGGACCGGGAAAGCGGCGCGGCCCTCAGGCGCTGCCACAGCCCACTCTGACGAAGCATCAGCAGCGCGATTCCGGCATCAAGTCCCATGAAAAGGATGAACTGAATGGCCATTCCTCCGAACGAGTGTGCATACCCGTTGTAGGCGACATCGTGCCCCGAGGTAATCGCTTCCTCTCGCGTCTGGTAAGGCATGGTCAGGCCACCGGATAACCGTGTTTGCGCGGACGCGCCGGCGCGGTCTTGGCGTTCATTGAACTCCTTCACGCCGCCCAGCAGATCGCCGAGAACCTTTCGGTCTTCCGCTGGGAGCCGTGGATTGTTCTCCACTTGCGCCAGCGACTCGTCCACCATTTCCCGCCCGCTTCTGCCGGTGAACATCTCCTTGCTCACACTCTGCATGACCGCACCGGTCAGGATGCCCTTCACCATGCCGAGTTCCACGTGGTGAGAAGGGTCGTAGAGCACGCCGAGTTCGGGTTTGTTCGCGCCGGTCTCGCTCGAACCAGTGAAGAGGGCGTGTCCAGCATCCCTGCCAAAATCTTTGGGAATGACAATCGCGGCTGTCGCTTTGCCCTTGCGCACCGCCTCGCGTGCGGCGTCCAGCGTGGATGCCTTTACATCGAGGTTCTTATCGCCGGAGAGCTGAACGATCAGCCCGCGGGAGATGTCGCTACCGTCCTGGTCAATCACCAGCGCCGACACTTTGCTGGTCTCCGCGTTGCCACCTTGCCCGCCGAACAGGTAGCCAAAGAAAGAGGCCAGAAGGATGGGAACCAGCAGCCCGACTATCACCGCTCTGCGGTTGCTGAAAAATAGCTTCAGGTCTTTGAGCACCAGAGCCAGGAAGGGAATCATCGCGAGTCTCGAAGGCTCCTTCCCGTGAGAGTAAGAAAAACGGTCTCCAGATTTGGCTGCTCGCTCGAGACATGGTTGTAGGAATGCCCGTTCTCGGCCAGCCAGCGAAGAACGCCGGGCGCGCCACGGGACAGGTCGTGAACTCCAACCCGCAGCGTGCCTTGATCCAACTCAGCCGACTTCACTTCCGGAAGCGCCAGCATCGGTTCCGGCTTGAAACCGTCCGCATGGTCGAGTTCGACGGCAATCACGTTGGTGACCGGCAACAGCTTGTGCAGTCCCTGCAACGTGTCGTTGGCAATCAGCTTCCCATGATCGATGATTACGATGCGGTCGCAAAGGCGCTCGGCCTCTTCCATATAGTGCGTGGTGTAGATGAGAGTTTTGCCGCGCTTCTTCAGAGTCTCGAGATTTTCAAAAATCGCGTTGCGGCTTTGCGGATCGACGCCGACCGTCGGCTCATCGAGCAGAAGGATCTGTGGATCGTGAAGCAGCGCCGCGGCCAGGTTCAGGCGCCGTTTCATGCCTCCGCTGAACGTTCCCACCTTGTCGCCGGCGCGATCCGAAAGCCCCACCAGAGTCAGAGCGTCGGCGATTGCCCGCTTCACTTTTGCGCCAGCGAGCGAGTAAAGCGCCGCGAAGAAGGTCAGGTTGTCGCGGGCGGTAAGCTGGTCATAGAGCGCCATTTCCTGCGGGACGAGCCCAATCTTCAGCTTGACCGGGTCGGTGTCGCGCTTTACCTGCTTGCCTTCGATCAGGACTTCGCCGGAATCCGGGCTCAGCAATCCCGCAATAATGGAGACGGTGGTCGTCTTGCCGGCGCCGTTTGGCCCGAGCAGGCCGATGGTTTCCCCGTAGTCAGCCCGGAAACTTACGCCGCTGACGGCCATCAGCTTTCCGTAACTCTTCGTTATGCCGTTTACTTCAAGCATGGCTGAGGAGTGTATCATCGTCACATTTGGAGTTGATGAACGGCATTCTAAATGTTGTTGTGATGCGCAGCTTTTGTGCGCTCGCCCGCCAGCTAGTCTGCGCTGGGTTGACAGGGGAAGGGGCAAGTGGATAGCATCTCTAGAACCGACCGAGCGGTCGGTTTTTGTTTTCAAACACGATTCAGCCTATATCGATAAGGAGTTTTCCAGTGGCCACAGTCTTTTATCAAAACGATGCCAATCCTTCCGCCCTGAAGGGCAAGAACATCGCCGTTTTCGGCTACGGGTCCCAGGGACACGCCCAGGCGCAGAACTTGCGTGACAGCGGATACGACGTCATCATCGGCCTCGATCCCGGGCGCGGCTCGGCCCAGCAGGCGCGCGCCGATGGCATGACCGTCGTTGCCCCAGCCGAGGCCGCCAAGCGCGCCGACTGGCTCCAGATTCTGACGCCCGACGAGACCCAGGCCGACTTCTACGAATCGGCCATCAAGCCGCATCTGCACAAAGGAAAGATTCTCGGCTTCTCGCACGGCTTCGCCATTCACTTCAAAACCATCAAGCCTCCGAAAGATGTGGACGTAGTCATGATCGCACCCAAGGGTCCGGGTCACTTGGTGCGCCGCGTCTATGCCCAGGGCGGCGGCGTCCCCGCGCTGCTGGCCATTCACCAGGATGCCAGCGGACGCGCCCATGAACTCGCGCTCTGCTACGCCCACGGCATCGGTTCGACCCGCGCTGGTGTGTTGCAGACCACCTTCAAAGAAGAAACCGAAAGCGACTTGTTTGGCGAGCAGGCCGTCCTCTGCGGCGGCCTGACTTCGCTGATGCAGAAAGGTTTCGAGACACTGGTGGCCGCCGGCTACGCTCCCGAGATCGCCTACTTCGAGTGCGTCCACGAGATGAAGCTGATCGTCGACCTGATCTACGAAGGCGGGCTGAGCCGTATGCGCTATTCGATTTCGAACACGGCCGAGTACGGCGACCTCACGCGCGGCGAAAAAGTTGTAGGAGACGAAACCCGCAAGGCGATGAAAAAAGTGCTGAAGCAAATCCAGAACGGCAAGTTCGCCAAGGAATGGATCGAAGAGAACAAGAAGGGCGGCAAGAAGTTCGCCAAGCTGCGCGAGGCCGCGAAGCAGCACCCGGTTGAAAAGGTAGGCGAGCAGTTGCGGGCGATGATGTCGTGGCTGCCGTCGGAAAAGAAAAAAGCCACCGAGCCAGTTAAGCCCGGGCCGAAAGCGGTGAATGCGTAGAGACCAGTTCTCAGTTCTCAGTAAGAACAAACCCGCTGTTGTTGCTGANNGAGAACTGAGAACTGAGAACTTCCTCTCCATCGGCTACACTGTCAGCATCATTCCCATGGACCTCAAACATCGCAGTCGCAATATCACCGACGGGCGCGACCAGGCTCCGGCGCGCGCCATGTACAAAGCCATCGGCTTTACCGACGATGACCTGGCGAAGCCGCTGATCGCCGTCGCCAACACCTGGATCGAGACCATGCCCTGCAACTTCCACCTGCGGCGGCTCTCGGCCAAGGTGAAAGAAGGCATTCGCGCGGCCGGCGGCACGCCGATGGAGTTCAACACCATCGCCATTTCCGACGGCGAGACCATGGGCACCGAAGGCATGAAAGCGTCGCTCGTGAGCCGCGAGGTGATTGCCGACTCCATCGAACTGGTCTGCCGCGGACAGCTCTTTGACGCGGCGGTCTGCGTGGTCGGTTGCGACAAGACCATCCCCGCCGCCGCCATGGCCCTGGCGCGCATGAATCTTCCCGGCCTGGTGCTTTACGGGGGAACGATTGCCGCTGGCAAGTACAAGGGCAAAGACGTCACCATTCAAGATGTATTCGAAGCCGTGGGAGCGAATGCCGCGGGCAAGATGAGCGACGACGATCTGCTGGCGCTGGAAAACGTAGCGTGTCCAGGCGCGGGAGCGTGTGGCGGCCAGTACACCGCAAATACTATGTCCACGGTGATGGAGCTGATCGGCCTTTCGCCCATGGGCTTCAACGGCATTCCCGCCATGGACCCGCGCAAAGACGAAGTCGCCTTCCGCTGCGGCGAAGTAGTGATGAATCTTCTGAAGCAGGGAATTCGTCCCAGCGACATTTTGACGCACGCCGCGTTCGAAAATGCGATCGCGGGCGTGGCCACGACGGGCGGCTCGACCAACGCCGTGCTCCACCTGTTAGCGATCGCGCGTGAGATGGGCCTGCCGCTGGAGATCGACGATTTCCAGCGTGTCAGCGAACGCACACCGCTCTTGGCCGATCTGAAGCCCGCCGGAAAATACGTAGCGGCCGATGTGGACGCGGCGGGCGGCATTCCGTTAATCGCCAAGCGCTTGCTAGAGGGCAAGCACGTAAATGGCTCGGCCCTGACGGTGACCGGCAAGACACTTGCCGAAGAAGCAAGCGCCGCGAAGGAAACTCCCGGACAAATGGTGATCGCTCCGCTGAGCAAGCCGCTGAAGGCGACCGGCGGCCTGGTGATCTTGAAAGGCAACTTAGCTCCGGGGGGCGGGGTGGTAAAGATGAGCGGGCACGAACGTGGTTCGCATACCGGCCCGGCGCGCGTCTTCGATTCCGAAGAAGCCGCCATGCAAGCGGTCACCAGCAAGCAAATCAAAGCCGGGGACGTCGTCGTGATCCGCTACGAAGGCCCCAAGGGCGGACCCGGTATGCGCGAAATGCTGAGCGTAACCGCGGCAATTGTGGGCGAAGGCCTGGGCGAAAGCGTAGCCCTGCTCACCGACGGCCGCTTCAGCGGAGCGACCCGAGGGCTGATGGTCGGCCACGTTGCCCCGGAAGCCGCACTCGGCGGCCCGATCGCGGCCATCCGCGAGGGCGACAAGATCACCATCGACACCAAGGTCCGAAAGCTGGAACTCGAAATTTCCGATGCCGAGATCGCGCGGCGGCTGGCGGAATGGAAACCCCCGGCGCTGCGGTACAAAACCGGCGTGTTCGCAAAGTACGCGGCGCTGGTGAGATCGGCGGCCGAGGGAGCGATTACCACACCCATCCACTTGAGTCATTCCAAGACTTAAAGGCCCGTGGAAGAACTCGCGGGTCAACGAGTGTAATCGGGAGTGGCCGACGTCGTTATGACATCAGCCACGGGATATTTCGCCAATGACGGGTAGTGGGCTACTTTGAATCTTGGTCACCCTTTTTCTTGTAAGGCGCGGATCTCTTGACGAATCTTTTCAATTCGCTTTTTGATCTCAATTGCCAAATGACCTAAATCCGGCCTTGTTCCCAGATCTGGCAAGAGCTTTTCTAGAAAGGCCAACTCGTCTTTCAATATTGGCAGCCGAATCATAAGATCAGAATACCTCAGACGTGCTCATGTATTAGGCCTATAACCATCACCACAACCACCGAAATCGCCTCAGGCTACCTGTCTTTCCGCCCTGCGAAGTATGCCACGTTCGCCAGCCTTTGTAATCGCCGGATTTCGTTCTCACGAGCATGGCGGGGGCACTACAGCACATAGAGCCGCAGCATCCACCAGACAAGGAATATTGCAATAATTGCCCCTGCGATATGAACGATCCAGTCGCCAGCTGTTCTCGGTCTGCCGAAATTGAACACCATGGAATCGTAGCACGCGGGTTCAAACAAGGCTTAAGGAGCCATTGGTCGACGGGTACGCTTCGCAGCCCCAACGGCCATCCGCATACTGCTTGAGCACGCGAGGTAAGAGCGAACGAAACTCCGCCTCCGAACCTGTTCACAAGTGACGAGCCTTGAGAGGGGTTCCGAGACTAGAGTGGGATGAGAGGTGCGTTCTACTATCGCGCAGACATAGCCACCCTCGGCTTCGCCATTTCCTTCTTGACTTCGGCAAGTGTCGCTTTAGCCGATTGTTTTTTTGCTTTTCTCACAACCATACATCCATGATTTCAGAAATCCAGGGCGTTTACTGGTCAATGTTGATCAAGTGACCATCTTCTAAAAGCCGGGCGGTCGGAGAAGAAAGTGGATTGTTTGTTGTAAACATTAGCGCTCAGAACCCCATCCGCCATCGCGATCTGTTTACAGTTATTCTGCGATTGGATAGGCACGAAGCGTTGTATCAGTCAAAACCGGCTCCGCGCCCAGCTGGCGATGCTTCGGGTTTCGGGTTCCGGATGCTGGTGGGCGGCGCGGTCAACAGCTTCGACCGCTTCCGGCGAACAGGCCGCGGCGGGCTGTCCGACTCGACCCAAAGCCCAGAAAACTCCCTCTCGATGGGTCCGGTTTGAATGCGCTCAGGGTCATAGGCCAGCGAGCAAAGCAACGGTAAGAATTCCGCTTGGAATTCGGGCCGGGCCACCAGGACTTCGCCGAAAGCTTCGGGGACGCCGTAGGGCACATTGCCCGATTCGTCGGTGAGCAACCACAGGAAGCGTTGCAGTAGCCTCCGAATGCGATTCTCGCTCATTCCTTCGCGGTCCCCAGCCACCGCGGCCAGCGCCCGCACTGCCTTCCATTTCAACGGCGCATCGGCAGAGCAAAGGCGGCTGGTGAGATAACGAAGGGTCTTCGCGGGTTCTCGCCTTGCAAGTTGAACCAGGACGCTCCAGTCCTCGTTGCTCACCGCACCGTCGATGTTCGTTTTCCACTGCCCCCCGGGCATCACCCAACCTTGACCAACCATCAGTACCCATACTAACTGGTTAATACACTCAGAGAAAATCGGAAGAAATACCCGCTATAGCGCTTAAGCCCTGCACTTGGTTAGACTGCTCTTTCTTACCAAAGGAGCAAACCATGTCCAAGGCAATCGTGCGTTTCCTCGCTATCTTAGGCGCCCTGTGGCTGATCGGAATGGTCATCGTGTTGGTGGCCGTGATCGGCACAAGAGGCAGAGTCCCATCCAAGACGATTCTCGAAGCGAATTTCGAGCAGACATTCATGGAAGATGTGCCGCAGACGCCGTCGGCGCAATTGCTGTTGAACGAAAAACAAACGCTGCGCGATGTGGTGGATGCGATTGACCGCGGAGCGAGCGACGATCGGGTCGTTGGCATGATTGCCAAGATCGGCGCGGCTCCGATGGGCGTGGCGCAGACCCAGGAGATTCGCGACGCCGTCCAAAGATTTCGCGCGCACAAGAAATTTGCCGTCGCCTACGCGGAAACGTTCGGCGAGTTTGGTCCGGGCAACGGCGCCTACTACCTGGCGACGGCGTTTGACCACATCTATCTGCAGCCCTCGGGCGACGTCGGATTGACCGGCATCATGATGGAGTCGCCATTCGTGAAAGGGACGCTGTCGAAGCTGGGCGTAACTTTTCATGGCGATCATCGCTACGAGTACAAGAACGCGCTCAACTTCTTCACCGAAACCAAGTACACCGGGCCCCATAAAGAAGCGATGACCGCGATCATGACTTCCTGGTTCAACCAGATGAAGGACGGCATCTGCCAAGCCCGCCAGATCGCACCGGAGAAGTTCCAGTCGCTGGTGGATGCGGGGCCTTATCTGGGCAAAGAGGCAGTCGCGGCGAAACTGGTGGACGCGGTTGCATATCGCGACGAGGTTTACAGCGACGTAAAGAGCAAGGCGGGCGAAGGAGCGGAGTTGCTCTACCTGGATAAATATCTGCACCGCGCCGGGCGTCCGCACGATCGCGGGAAGACGGTTGCACTGGTATTCGGAGTCGGCGGCGTCACCCGTGGCAGGAGTGATTACGATCCCGTGCAGGGCAGCCAGAATATGGGCTCGGATACGGTGGCGGGCGCGATTCGAGCGGCGGCGGAAGATAAGGACGTAAAGGCGATCCTATTTCGTGTCGATAGTCCCGGCGGTTCGTATGTTGCTTCCGACACGATCTGGCGCGAAGTGGTGCGGGCGCGCCAGGCGGGCAAGCCGGTGATTGTTTCGATGGGAAATCTGGCCGGGTCCGGCGGATACTTTGTGGCGATGGCGGCCGACAAAATCGTCGCCGAGCCCGGAACCATCACCGCCTCGATCGGTGTGCTGGGCGGGAAAATGCTGACCAGCGGCTTGTGGGACAAAGTCGGGCTTTCGTGGGACGAAGTGCATCAGGGCCAGAACGCCACCATGTTCACCGGAACGCACGACTACACGCCCGCCGAATGGGCGCGATTCCAGTCGTGGCTCGACCGCGTGTATGTGGATTTCACCAGCAAGGTTGCCGACGGGCGCAAGCTGCCGAAGGAAAAAGTGTTGGAGATTGCGAAGGGCCGGATCTGGTCGGGCCAGGACGCGAAGAACCTCGGTTTGGTGGACGAGCTTGGCGGCTACAATACGGCTTTGAAACTGGCCAAGAAAGCAGCGGGAATTCCCGAAAGCGACGACGTCAAGATCGTGGTCTATCCACGGCCAAAGACTCTTTTGCAGAGCCTGATGGAACGCTGCGGCGCGGAGAACAGCGACAAAGAAGGGGTAAGTCAAACGCTGGCCAAGATTCTAGAAGTAGTGCAACCGGTGGCGCGTGAATTGAATGCTGTCGGAATCAGGCGCAACGAGCAGGATCAGGACGATGTGCTGCGCATGCCCAGGTTCGAGGCAGAGAAATAAGCTCCAAAGCCAGCAAATTCAATCTCAGGCAGATGTGCGTGGACGATAACCGCAGCCTTCCGAAAATGCAGGATGGTCAGCGCTTTCTTCCCGGCCGCGCGAGTTCTCTGTCGAAAAAGTCAGCGGCCATTTGGGCCACCTGCTTGTGCACGGCTTCGCGATCGACGCCGGGGTTATCCACGAAAAATTGGGGGAGCTGCTTTTTCCCGGCTTCCGTCCCGGCGTCGAGGAAAATGTAATGGCCGACACCGCCGGGCAGGATTGTCAGTTTTGCGGTTTTGATATTCGAAGCCAAGAACCAGGCATTCTCAGCGAGAGGAGCAATGACATCCGCCGCGCCGGCGACGATTTCCACTGGTGTGGTGATCTCCTGCAAATTTTCCGTCGTAAACGCGTGAGCAACGGCTGGAGCGATCGCGAACACGGCTCGGATGCGGGGGTCGCGATAGGAGTCGCCGGCGCGCTGCAGTGTCCGCTGCACGTCCGGTTTCTCCTGGAGAGTTTTAAACTTCTTCATCAAATCGGGCATTTCGGGAGGACTGCAAGCACCCTTTTGCTCATCGCACCAGGCTAGAAGCCGGTTCAGGTCAGTCCTTGCGCCGGCGAGCTCCATCATGGTGTAGCCGCCATAGGAAAAACCGCCCGCGCCAATACGATCAGGATCGATCTTAGAGCCGAAACGTGGGTCCGCTAACACGTCGCTGATTACGGTGCTGATGTCTTTCGCCCGCTCCCAGCCTTCGATAAAACCTTCGGTTGTGTAGCCGGTCACAGCGTTGTTACCGGGATGATTCACGGCGACGACGATGTAGCCGCGCGCGGCTAGATAGGTGCCAAGCCATGCCATCTGCATGGCGCTGCCGCCCGTGCCGTGTGAAAGCGCAATCAGTGGAAACTTGCTAAACGCGGGGGCCAGCGTAGCATCCTTGGCGGCGCGACCGGCATAGAACAGTGGCGCATCGGGCGGACCAATGTATTGCTCTTTTTGCTCAGCGCTATCTCCCGTGGGATACCAGATAATGCCGTCCAGCGTGTGATCGTCGGAGCCGCGCCAGTTGTAGTCTTCCGGCGCGGGAAACTGGCGCAAGCTGAAGCCCACGGGATGGAGGGTGGGTTCATCTTTCTTTTCCTTCTTGGAGCCCAGCACAAAAAATGATAGGAAGAGCAGCGCAATGATGAGGATGGAACGTCGATGGAACATGATCTCCCTCAGCGCCTGGAGCATCGGATCGTTCACAGGACATGCGGACCGTCGTTGGTTTGGGATTGTAACCCGGCGGAGCAGACTTTGTTCTATCCTCCCGCGATGGGTGGAAACTGAAAAAGGCAGGAATGGAAAATTGAGAATTTCAACTGTGCCTACACCCCAAGTTTCTTCACTTCATCGTTGTAATACTTGCGGTAGAGGATCGACCACTCCTCGGAGCCTTCGATGATGGTGCGGCGCTGGCTTTCGATTTTTTGGCGCGCGGCCTGGTCAATGCGGGCTTCCTGCATGAGCAGCTCTTCAAGAATCTTGCGGACCTCGAGGCGGATAGTGTTGCGGTCCTCGATGAACTCGACCTCGTCCATGTCGGCCACGGCGTCGGTGACAGAGTGGGCGAGTTGGTTGACTTTGTCGCGGCTCAATCGCACGGNNAGTTCGGTTTTCACTTTGCGAAACATTTCCTGGTAGTTGGCGCCGCTCTTCTGCATTTCGTCCGAATACGCCTCGAGGATGACGCGCACCTCGTCGTTAATGCGGTCTTCGAGAGCCAGTTCTTCGAGCAGTGCGGCATGCACCTTCTCATTAAGAGCAGGCATCGCCTTGGTCTCAATGAGACCGCTCGCCACCAGTTTTTTGGAAACTTCGCGGGCCAGATAGCCCACATATTCTTTGGAAAAGAGCATGATTATGGCGCTGTTGTGTAAGCAGAAATTTTAGCACAAGCGGTCAGTCGTTGGTCGCTGGTCGTTAGTCGTTCGCAGAAAGAGCTTGCCAACGACCAACGACTAGCGACCAACGACCGTTGTCGACCCGGCAGTGGCGGCTGACTGGCGTAAGCCTTACAATGATGAAATCCCATGTCTCCACATCCAGACGACCTGACGGGCATGAAAGACGATATGACGGCCTTCATCGAAGGTCTGGGCATGCGCCGTTTCTTTGGCTATGTCGAGTGCGAAGAAATTCCCAGTGTGCTGTGGGACTCGGCGCAGAATCCGGATGGATGGAAGGACTTTGTCGAACTCGCCAAGTCCACGGGCGCGCCTTTCCTGACCATGCATTTCTGGGCCCTTGATCGCGCAGAGTTCGACCGTTTGGCCCAGCGCCTCGCCGACGGCGATTACACGAGCGAAGAAGATCTGGAGGAAAGCCGCTGGCTGCGGGCCTACATCGGCAAGACCGGATTTGTGCAGCTCGGATGGGCGTACCAGGGATGCGTCTTCGTCTATGAAGCGGGCACCGAATGGTACGAACATTATCAGCACCTGCGCGAACTGGCAGACGAGGCCGGCGGATTCATGATCGACGAACCGGATCAGGACGACGAGCGGTAAAGCAGGTCTTAGGTGTCAGGTCTTAGGTCCCAGGAAAACCGTCCGACCGACCAGCGCACAAGATTTGCTGACACCTAGACCTGACGCCTGAGACCCGCTCCAATGCGATGGATTTCTAGTCCGCTGAATTCTCCCAAAGCACGGGTTCTCGAAGCGGCACTGCATGATTCCAAACTGAAAGTTTCTCCTTCTTCCTTGCCCGTGCTTGCCGATCTCCTGGTCGGGCGTGGTATCGACGAACCGGAGGCGGCTGCTCGTTTTCTTTCGCCTGCGCTTACCGACCTTCATGACCCGCTGCGGATGAGCGGCATGAAAACCGCTCTGGATCGGCTGGAGGCGGCGTTGGAGCGCAAAGAAAAGGTTCTGATTTACGGCGACTACGACGTGGACGGCACCACGGCAATCGTCATTCTGAAGACGGCCATCGAGCTTTGCGGGGGAGCGGCGGAGTTTCACGTGCCGCACCGCATCCGCGAAGGCTATGGCATGCGCGACGAGGTGATCGAGCGCGCCGCTGCCGACGGCGTGCGGCTCATCATCAGCGTCGACACTGGCATTCGCGCCTTCGCCGCCGTTGAAACGGCGCGGCGCATTGGAATCGATCTGATCGTCACCGACCACCACTTGCCCGGGACGGACGGCGTTCCGCAGGCGCTGGTCGTGGTGAATCCAAATCAAGACGGTTGCGATTATCCCTGTAAGCATTTGTGCGGCGCGGGCGTGGCCTTCAAGCTGGCTCAGGGATTGATGCAGCGGCGTCTGGATGCGAAAGATCAGTCGCGCCTGCTGATGTCGTTCATGAAAATCGTGGCCATCGCCACCATCGCCGATGCCGTTCCGTTGCTCGGCGAGAATCGCGTGTTCGCAAAACTCGGGCTGCAAGGGCTGCGCCGTCCGGTGAACGTTGGCCTCAAGGCGCTGCTGGAAGTCGCGAAGCTCGGCGACGGCCGCGCGCTGACCGCGACCGAAGTCGCCTTCCGCGTCGCACCTCGCCTGAACGCCGCCGGACGTATGGACGCGGCCCGCGACGTGGTCGAACTTTTCAACGAGAAAGACGTGGAGCGTGCCCGGCAGATTGCCGGAAGGCTCGACCAGTTGAACGCCGAGCGTCAGGAAGAAGAGCGCCGCATCATGGCGAGCATCGAGCTCCGCCTAGAAGAAGAGCCCGGGTTGCGCGAAGCGTATTGCGTGGTGCTCGATGGCGAAGGCTGGCATCGCGGCGTGATTGGCATCACGGCGTCACGGGTGGTGGAACGTCACGGGCGGCCAACGCTGGTCATTTCGCGCGAAGGCGCCGAAGCCTACGGCTCGGGACGATCGATTTCGGCGTTCCATCTGCTGCATGCGATCGAATCGTGCCCCGAGTTGTTTTCCCGCTACGGCGGGCACGCGCACGCGGTCGGCTTTGCGCTGCCCAGCGCCAACGTCGAAAAACTGCGCGAGCATCTGGATGGCTACGCGCGCGCCCGGCTCACTGCCGCCGATTTCGAACCACAGCTTGAGTTCGATCGCGAACTGCCGCTCGGAGAAGTCACGCCCGAACTTCATCAGGCGCTCGTTCTGCTGGAACCTTTTGGGATGGAGAATCGCGAGCCCGTTTTTGCCGCGCGCGCGGTACGGCTGATGGCGCCTCCGCAGGCGGTGAAAGACAAACATGTGAAGCTGCGTGTGGCGCCGGGTGGTGTGGCACCGACTGGTGTGGGGACGGGGCAAAGCCCCGCCACCACACAGGCTTCGTCTTCGTGGCGCAACAAAGTCGCGTTCAAGGCGATGGGCTGGGGCCTGAAGGAATCCTGCAATCGTTTGCAGTTACTGCCCGGAGACCGCCTCGACATCGCCTACTCGCTCGGCATGAACGACCATCCGGAATTCGGCGGTTTGGAGCTGACCTTGCGCGATGTGGTGCGCGCCCGATGAGCGGCCTTGCTTCCGCGGCCAAGTTCTGCGCCTTGTTTATCCCTTTTGACAAGAAGCCAATCCAGCTTTATAGTGCCCGTCCATGAACGAAACTTTGTGTGGGACTTTCTTCTGCAACAAATGCGGCACACTGAATACAGTTGGCGCCCAGTTTTGCAGTCATTGCGGAGCTTCCACAAGCCCGACGCCGGGAGTTGCCCCGGCTGCGGCTTCTTCATCGGCCAACTCCGCGTCGCCCTACTCAACTCCAGTGACTTCCTATCGGGTGGTCGCTCCAGTAGCGGCAGCGGGCTACGGAGGATTCTGGATTCGCGTGGTCGCGGCCATTATCGACGCCATCCTCTTGCGCGTAGTCGTGGCGCCGGTGGGCATGATCTTCGGTGGCCTCGGGCTGGCGGGAGGAATGATGGGCGGCATTCCTCATATGGGATTGGGTCTTTTGGGCGGTGGCGTCACGATCGTCTTGCTGGTTTTCGGTTCCTGGTTGTACGAGGCGTTTATGGAAAGCTCGTCGTACCAGGCAACGCTCGGCAAAATGATTCTTGGGATGAAAGTTACCGGCCTCAACGGCAATCGAATCTCGTTCGGCCGCGCGACGGGAAGGCATTTTGCGAAGTGGCTCTCGGCGATGATTCTATTCATCGGCTACATCATGGTCGGGTTCACAGAGCGCAAACAGGGACTGCACGATCTGCTGGCCGGGACCCTGGTGCGGCGGGCGTAGACCCTGCGCGGATACTTACTTCCTGTCATGGCTTTCCCTACAATCCAACGTGAATAGGCGTGAATAGGAGTGTGCCATGACGATCTACGATCCTCCCCCCGGCCGCGGCCGAATCATCGATATGCAGGGTGGCTCCCTGGCTCGTGTTTTGGGATTCCTTGTTCTCGGCCTGCTGATTGTCGTCTTCCTGTTTTCCGCCGTTACCCGCGTGGACTCAGGCGCGGTTGGCGTCCTGACGCTGTTTGGCCGAGTCACGGGCGAGGCTCTGCCCGAAGGCATCCACATCATCAACCCGTTCAAGACCAATCACGAACTCTCCATCCGCACCCAGGAGATCAAGGAAACAGCCAGCGTGCCTTCGAGCGAAGGCCTGGTCATGAACCTCGACACATCCTTGATCTTTCACCTCAATCCCGAGAGGGCTGCCGATGTCTTCCAGAAGATCGGGCCCAATTACGCGGACGTCCTGGTCGATCCCAACCTGCGAGCTGCCATTCGTGAGGCGACCGCTTCGCACACGGCGAACGCGCTCTATACCGGCGAGCGTGAGATGGTCGCCAAGCAGATCTTTGACGAACTCTCCAATCTTCTCGGACAGCGCGGCTTCATTGTGGAAAGCGTTCTACTGCGCGATATCCAGCTGCCCGCCACGCTCAAAGCCTCCATCGAATCGAAGCAGCAGGCCGAGCAGGAATCGCTGGCCATGAGCTTCCGCCTGCAAAAAGAAAAGCAGGAAGCCGAGCGTAAGCGGATCGAAGCTACGGGCGTCCGCGATTTCCAACAAATTGTCGCCCAGGGCATCAGCACGCAGTTGCTGGAATGGAAAGGCATCGAGGCCACGGAAAATCTGGCCAAGAGTCCGAATGCCAAAATTGTGGTGATCGGCGGCGGCAAGAACGGCTTGCCGCTGATCCTCGGACAGTAAACCAGGACCGGCAGCAGCCTGCGGCTTCGGCCACAAATCCTCTACAATGCTGCTCTCATGGTGGGAGGCCTTTTTTTGTGATGCGAAGTCTGCGTTTGGCGGCCGTCGTTTGTTTCCTGACCGTTCTTTCTCTGGCACAAATTTCCCGGGCGCAAAGCCCGGAGGAGAAGACGGCGAAGTATCTGGAATCGGTGCGTCATCAGCCGGGATTGCTGCTGGCATTTCTGCAGCAAATGCCTAAGGGCGGCGATCTGCATGTCCACCTGAGCGGCGCGATTTATGCGGAAAGCTTCATCGACTGGGCCTCGGAGAACGCTCTCTGCGTGGACCGCAGCACTTCCAAACTGATTCATGCGGCGTGCGATTCGTGCGAGCCTTACAAGGTCAAGCCGTCGGTGCGCTGTGCCTATCAAGACCACATTCTCTACAACCAGCTCGTGGACGCCTGGTCGATGCGCAACTGGCATCGCGAGGAGGAATCGGGTCACGACCATTTCTTCGCTACATTCGAAAAGTTCGGCCCGGCAATGGAGAAGCACGTGGGCGACGCGTTTGCCGAGGTGGCATCGCGGGCGGCGGCCGATCATCTGCAGTATGTGGAGGTAATGAACACTGCTGACGGCGGTCAGTCGGCCATCTTGGGTACCAAGATCGGATGGGACGATGACTTCAGTAAATTCCGCGACCAGCTGCTGGCCGGCGGGATGGCAGACGTAGTGGCATCAGTTCGCAGCGCGCTCGATGCCGATGAAGCCCGCAAAAAGGAGGTGCTGCACTGCGGAACGGCGCAGGCTGCTCCAGGATGCGAGGTCACGATCCACTATTTGTACCAAGTGTTGCGCGGTCTGCCGCGGGAGCAGGTTTTTGCGCAGATTTTGCTCGGCTTCGAGTTGACCAAGGCCGATCCGCGTTTCGTTGGCTTCAACCTGGTGATGCCCGAAGATTATTACGTGCCCATGCACGACTTTGATCTGCACATGCGGATCATCGAGGCCTTGCACAAGTCCTATCCCGCGACCCACGTGTCGCTGCACGCCGACGAACTGGCGATGGGATTGGTTCCTCCCGAGGGCCTGCGATTCCACATTCGTGAATCGATGGAGCGCGGCGGCGCGGAACGGATTGGGCATGGCGTCGCTGTCATGAGCGAAGACGATCCGATTGGGCTGCTGCAGGAGATGGCCAAGACAAATGTGCTGGTCGAGATTTGCCTAACGTCGAATGATGTGATCCTGGGCGTGAGCGGCGACCGCCATCCGCTGCCGCTGTACNNGAGACTTATGGCTTGTCCTATGGCGATCTGAAGCGCATGGCGCGCGCGAGCTTGGAACACAGTTTTATTCCTGGTGATAGTTTGTGGAGCGGTGGACGCGAGTTGCGTCGCGCGGCCGCGTGCGACGACAATGCGTCCGCCGATCGCGTCTCGGGAAAATGCGAGAAATGGCTTGGAGCGAATGAGCGTGCGCGTGTGCAGTGGCAACTGGAGAGAGCGTTCGCCGAATTCGAGAAGAAGTTTTAGCGCCGTTTCCGTGGCAGCCGGTGGTGAAAACCGGACTTGCGAAGCACCAACGGCACGCTACATGACTTGTCATCCTAAATATGATTTGTCATCCTGATTGAAGCGAAGGACCTGCTTTTTGCGGCGATGACGTTGTGTATTTATGACACCAGACCTTTTCACTCGCGCCGAATCCGCCGCGGCCTTTGTGCTTTCGCAGACCAAGCTGCGCCCGCAGATCGGGCTCGTCCTCGGCTCCGGCCTTGGATCTTTTGCCGACGACCTTACCGAAGCCGTTCGCATTCCCTATGCCCACATCCCGGCGTTTCCGCGTTCGACAGCGGTTGGGCACGCCGGACAACTAGTGATGGGCAAGTCCGGCAACGTGCCCGTGGCCGTGATGCAAGGACGCGTGCATCTGTATGAAGGTTATTCGGCCGCCGAGGTCGCCTTTCCAACGCGCGTGTTCGGGCGCATGGGCATACGCGCCTTGATTCTTACCAACGCCGCCGGCGGCATTAACCTCGAGTACGGACAGGGCGCGCTCGTCATCCTTCGCGATCACATCAATCTGCAAGGGCAGAATCCGCTGACGGGCCCGAACGACGAGCGCCTGGGCCCGCGCTTCCCCGACATGAGTTATAACTACGCCAAGCGTTATCGCGACCTGGCGCTTGAGGAAATGAAGAAGCTTTCGATTCCGCCGCGCGAGGGCGTTTACGCGGCGCTGGCTGGGCCGAGTTACGAAACTCCAGCGGAGATTCGATACCTGCGCACCATCGGCGCCGATCTGGTCGGCATGTC
>PKXK01000164.1:38659-41556 GCA_003132325.1 Acidobacteriaceae bacterium | reverse complement strand
CTGCTGCGGGCGGTGCTGCCGCGGATCGCGGAGGAGTTGCAGAAGGCGGGCTAAATTCTGGCGCGCAATAAAGAGCCGCGGCGAGCCGCGTCTCTACTCATCGTTACCGTTAGTAAGTCCTGATAGTTCCTAAAACGTCATCTTCAATCCTAATTGAAGCACTCGTGGGCCACCACCACCCAGGCCGGGATTGGTTTGGGCCACGTCGGGGGTTTGAGTAAGCTCGCCTCCCGAGCCGCCACCCGGTTCTATGACATGGTTGGGCTGCGCGAAATTCGGATGGTTTAACACGTTGAAAAACTCGGCCCGTAGTTGCACACCGAACTTTTCCGTTACCTGCGTGTTCTTGGTAATGGAGAAGTCCAGGTTCTTATAACCCGGGCCATAGATGGAGTTGCGTCCCANNGGGCGCTGGTTGTAGTAGTAGCGTCCGCTGTTATCGTAGGCAGTTACGATGGGAATCGGGCGGCCGCTTTGCAGGCTGGCAATCCAGTTCAACTGCCAACCCGAGCCAAACTTGCCTAGGGCGTGCCACGCGGGCAGATCGTAATTGATCGCCGCCGTGAAACGTTGCCGCGTATCGAAACTCGAAGGGCCGTGTTCCGCCTTCAGATTGCTGGGGTCCTGGGGAAAAGCGACAGCGGGGGCGAAGTCGATGCCGTCGGAAGCGTCGTCGAGCGACTTGGACCAGTTATAACTGACAAAGCCAGAGACACGATGCGAGTTCTGAATTCTCAGAGTCGTCTGGAATGCGTGGTAAGTGGATGAACTGATCGGCGTCAACAGGTCGATCGCGCCAAAGTTCTGGTTTGGACGGGTATCGGTTGCATCGGGTTCGTTGGCGTCGGTTAGACGCACTAACTTAGCTCCCTTGCTGCCGACATAGCCGATTTCGAACGATGCATTCTCCGCCAGTTTCTGCTGCACGTTCAGGTTGAAGTTCTGGGTGTAGGGACTGTGAAACTTATGAGGAGTCCCAAAAATGGAATAGGGGCCGCTGGTGGCTACGGTCAGGATGGGGGCGGTCGGGTCGGGATTGGTGCCGTTAAAGGCGGTCGGGTCGAAGTTCATGGGCAGCACAGCCTGGGGCCCTATCGGATTGGTGGCCACTCCGGCGGAGGTGGTGAAGTTTGCGATGAGAAGATCCTGGGGCACATAGTCGTAAAAAACGCCGTAGCCGCCGCGGAGCACGGTGTTTTTGAGAACATTCCATGCGAAACCGACGCGTGGACCGAAGTCGCGCAGGTCCTTCTGGTAGAGGCCATTCAACCCATGCGTGCCTACCATGGCCAAGGTTCCATCGGGCGCCAGGTTTGAGAGGAGATTGTTCTTCTCGCTCAGTGGGCCGAAATATTCCCACCGCAAGCCCGCATTCAAAGTAAAGGTTGGAGCCAGGCGGTAGTCGTCCTGGGCGAAGAAGCTGAAACCTTTGTTGTACGTGGTGCGCTGGGTGTTGCCGGTATCCACGGAGACAAAAGAGCAACACGGGCCGAAGGGGCCGGAATCCTGGGACCCACCCGTGTAGAAGTCCGCTAACGCATCGACCACTGGATCGTAGTTAGGATTGGGCGTGACGCCATCCGACAGGTAGCATGGGTTGTCTCCGAGGCACACGCCGGCAGTGAACTGATAAATCCCGCGTTCAAGGTTGTCATTGAAGTTAGCGACAGCCGCGCGGCGGAACTCTCCGCCGAACTTGATCGTGTGCTTGCCTCGCAACCAGGTGAAGTTATCGAGAATCTGGTAAGTCTGGCTGGTGCGCCCACGGGGGACGCTGTAGCCGATCGCGCCCAGGTTTTCGATCCCGGTAAAATCGAACTCCGGCAGCCCCAGCTTGCCCGTACCGAAGTTGAGGCCATTGGCCGCGGGGTCCCAATTTGCGTTGACCGAACTGAACGAAGTGCGATAGCGGCTGTAGCCAAAGCGAACCTCGTTGATTTTCGAGGAGGAAAGAGTGGAGAGCCAACTCACCGAGAGTATCTGAACGCGCGTCGGCGAGGTCTGCGCGAAAGCTCCTAAACGCGATCCGGTGCCGTATCCACCTGGCGAGCCCAAAGGAAACTGCTGATAATTCCGCGAAAAAGCGTAACGGCCAGTCAGAAGGTTGCGATCGGAAACGCTGTGATCCACCTTCAGGATCAGGTTATCGCCGCTGTTCCGGTCGTTCACCGAACTGGCCAAGGTATTCGTGTCGCTCTGCGGATAAAAAGCCATGATGGCGTCGAGAGCGGGGTTGATCACGCCGCCGTTGATGGCCTGTGCGATCGAACGCGCTTGGGATATTTGTTTTGTGGTAGGGACGCGCAGCAGGAAGTCCGATCCCACCCGCTCCCGCTCTCCTTCGTAAGCTCCAAAGAAAAAAGTCTTGTCTTTGACGATCGGTCCGCCCAGGGCAGCGCCGAAGTTATTGTTCTGGAATACCGATTTACGCGATTCCGTATTGAAGTAGTTGCGCGCGTCCAGGGCGCTGTTTCGCAAGAATTCGAAAGCGGAGCCGTGCAGTTGGTTCGTGCCGGAGCGAGTAACGATGTTTACCACTGAGCCGCTGTTCCTGCCGTATTCGGCGCCGAACTGCGACTGCAAATTGAATTCCTGAATGGCTTCAACCGGCAGGAGAGCGGCGGGAGCGCCGCCGATACCGGCCTGGTTCAGTGCCGAGTTATTGAAGTAGGGATCATTGTCGTCCGTTCCGTCGAGCGTGTAGTTATTCGAACGGTCGCGGTTGCCATTGATGTTGAATTGGCCGAAACCTCCCTGCGTCCCCGCGACTCCCGAGGGGTCAACCGTGGTGCCCGGCGTGAGAGCAACCAACTTTCCAAAATCGCGCCCGTTCAGTGGGAGTTCGTTCACTAAGCGCCGCTCGACCACTTGGCCGAGGACATCCCGCGTGGTTTCGA
>PKXK01000164.1:31130-38619 GCA_003132325.1 Acidobacteriaceae bacterium | reverse complement strand
GGCTTCGCGTTGCTGGCCGGTGTGGATGTTTTTTGCGGAGACCTTTGCTCCGGCGATTACGCTGCCGCTGGGGTCGGTTACCGTGCCGCGGATGGATCCGCGGAAGCTCTGTGTCCATGCGGGCGTCGCGATGACCAACAGCGCCGCTACGCCGATGGTCAGGATCANNCCGTTCCGTCGAGCGTGTAGTTGTTCGAACGGTCGCGGTTGCCATTGATGTTGAATTGCCCGAAACCTCCTTGTGTCCCCGCGACTCCGGAGGGATCGACCGTTGTGCCCGGCGTCAGAGCCACCAGCTTTCCAAAATCGCGCCCGTTCAGTGGGAGCTCATTCACCAGTCGCCGCTCGACCACTTGGCCAAGGACATCCCGCGTGGTTTCGATCACCGGCGCTTCTGCCGTCACCGTCAGCTGCTCCGTCCGCTTCTCAACCTTGGTCAGATCAAAATTTGCCGTAGTGTCCAATCCCACGTTGACCTGAACGTTCTGCGCCGAGGGCGACAGCCCGGCGGATTCCACCGTGACCGTGTATTCGCCGGCGGGGAGTTCGGCCAGCACGTAGCCGCCATCTGCTCCGGTGGTGGCTTCGCGTTGCTGGCCGGTGNNGCTACGCCGATGGTCAGGATCAAGATTGCCAGCGTTCGTTGACTGCTGCTGCCTCTATGCATGATGGCTTCCTTTGCGTAAAGTGTTGTTTGAAATCGTTTTTCGTACTCGCGTTTCGAACTCTTCTTTCGATCTTAGTGCCCCTTGCGCGGTATGAACACGGGCCGCGGCGGATCGATGCCGTATGCCGCTGCGAAGCTGGCCTGGTTGAGCGCAAAGCTGGCTCGTCCGCGTGAATCGATGAACAGCAACGGCTGTTTGAGCGGCACATCGCTGAACGTCTTGGCGAACGGCATTTCGATTTCGCGTCCCGCGATCGTGACCTTCAGCTTATCGCCGCGCTGATAGCCGAGCTTCAGAAAATCGTCGGCGGTGATGTTCGTTATCAGGTTGCCGAACGGACCATCCAGCGCGATCACTTCTCCTGTCAAACCCTTATCATCCACGCTGGCGGGTTTCAGATCGAGCCGGACCAGTTCCTTGACTACGGGTCCGACCTGGGTCCAGTCGTCGCCGCGCGCGATGTGAGCGCCGACGGGAGAGAAAATATCCCGGCCATGGAACGTGGAGGAAATTTTGGCGCCGACCATCCAATCGGGATTGGTGACCTCCCGAATGGCTTCGACGCCGTCGCGGTCCTCGACCATGGTCATCAGGCCGTTGTCGGGCAGCACGAAAAATTGTCCGCGCTTCGATTTCACCACCACCGCCTTGCGTGAACTGCCCACGCCGGGATCGACCACCGCCACGAATACGGTTGCGGCCGGGAAGTAGGGTGTGGCGCCGAACAGGAAGCGCGCGCCGTCTCGAATCGAAAAAGCATTGACCTGATGCGTGAGATCGACAATGCGAAGGTTGGGCGCGACGCCGTACATGACACCCTTGCAGAGGGCCACCGAGTCGTCGACAACGCCGAAATCGGTCATGAAGACGACGGTTGGAGGAGGTTGCAGGGCCGACTGCTGCGCCAGCAGAGGGCTTGGGACCAGAAATAAGGCGAACCACAGACACAATATTCGCGCCGGCTTCCTCGCCGGCGGTAACGTCCTGCGCATAAAGGCGAACTCTCCGAAAAGACTACTATAATCTGGTCAGTAAGAATTTAGTCGGCGATTCGATTAACCCAGGAGAGAGTCCGCAATGTCCAACATCATTCCTGAAAAATATCTCGATCTTTTCCAGAAACGCGCTTTCGCCAGTCTGGGCACCCTCATGCCCGATGGGAGGCCGCAAGTCACTCCCGTATGGTGCGATTTCGATGGCCAACACGTCATCTTCAACTCGGCCCGCGGGCGCCAGAAGGATCGCAACGTGCGCCGCGATCCGCGCGTGGCGCTGGCCATCGTCGATCCCGACAATCCTTATCGTTATCTGGAGATCCGCGGCACCGTGGTTGAGATTACCGAAGACGGCGCCGCTCAACACATCGACAAGATGGCGAAGAAGTACTTGGGCGCCGACAAGTATCCCTATGCCCAGCCGGGAGAGGTTCGCGTGCTCTACAAAATCCGGCCGGAACACACGACCGTGATGGGGTAGATGGGCGTGTGGTGCGGACACTCTTGTCCGCAGCCCTTGGCGGTTGTCTTGACGTGCCCCCGGATTGTGTTGAGGCCGCGCGCGGACAGGAGTGTCCGCGCCGCACGAGCCACCCCTCTTTTCTCCGATTACCTTTCTTCGGCAAATCAGTCCAACTCACGGCGGAACTTCGTGGGAGCCTTTTTCGTATTGAGAAGGAAGACTAGGGATTCTCGTCAGTGTCTGTCTCCGGGAGGAGGGGTTCATGGAAGTTGGGAAAAATAACGGCGGCTTGCACGCGCACGCAATTAGTGTTCAAGCCGATAGCATTTCAGCACAGCATGTGGTGAAAGCCGCGCACGAAGAACTCCTCCAGCTCATGCGGCAGCGGGCCGAGATCATGAAGCGCATTGGCACGGTGAAGCAGACCATTGCTGGGTTGGCGAATCTTTTCGGCGAGCAGGTGCTGGGCGACGACTTACTGGAACTGATCGATCGCAAGCCCAACGGCCGTCAGCCCGGGTTTACCAAGGCGTGCCGGAGGGTACTGATGGAAGTGCGGCGTCCGCTGGGAGCCCGCGAGGTTTGCCTGGAACTGGAACGATACGCTCCGGCCATCCTGGCGCGGCACAAGGATCCACTGGCTTCGGTCACAACTGTTTTGAACCGCCTGGTGGACTATGGCGAAGCTCGCAGCTTGAACAACGAGCGCGGCCGTCGGGTGTGGGAGTGGATCAGCGACACCGAGCCGCCGGCGGACGTGATGCCTGCCAGGAAAACCGCCTGATCGCGGCTCTCAGCGGGCTGTTGGGGTTAGCGCCAGCTGCGCTGCTGGCCGTCGGAGGGGGAAACCACTAAAGGCTCGTGATGCATTTTGGCGGCGTGATCGTTGATCGCGGTTGCGGCCTGGGTGCGCAGGTTGCCGGTTCTGGCGTCGAAGTCGAGCGTGCTGACGCTGTGGGCACAGCGCGCGCAGGTGAACTTCATGCCGCCTTTGATGCGCTCGATTCGGTAGGCTTTCACTGAGTGAATTGTAGTCCCCCGCGGGCAGGATCGGATGCGCGATAGTCGGAACGAAAGTAACGCAGTCGACGGACCCAGAGTTGTTTTGGGCGCAGCCAGCTGCCGAGCTTCGCTCGGCTTGGACAGCCGAGGGCGCCCGTCCCCACACAAACAACCCCTATTTTGCCAGGCGGTTGTATTTCTTTAGGACCTCTTGCAGACGGTCGTGGGGCAGGGCTATGACGGTGTGGTTGTCGATGCCGGTCATGGTTTCGGCGGCTACCATGGCGTTGACTACGGCTTCTTCGGTGGCCTGGACCGTCGCTAGAAACAGGGGATCGAGGCTGTCGTTGGGCAGCATTTTCAGGTCGCGGACTCCCTTGGTTGAGGCCGCTCCCGGATTCGCGGTGGAGAAGGCGACGAAGATGTCGCCGGAATCGTTGCCGGAGTAGCTGCCGTCGCGGCCGAGGCCGAGAGAAGCTTTGCGGGCCAGGCGCCGCAGTTGCGTGGGAATGAGCGGGGCGTCGGTGGCGACGACGATGATGATCGAGCCTACATCTTCTCCGTAGGCGGGGTGCTCGGGGATTTCCTTGCCGACGGGAACGCCCGCGATGCGCAACTGGTCGCGCTGTCCGTAGTTGCACTGCACGAGCACGCCGACCGTGTAGCCGCCCGCTTTCGCGTCGAGCACGCGCGAAGAGGTTCCTATTCCTCCCTTGAATTCGTTGCAGACCATGCCGGTGCCGCCGCCTACGTTGCCTTCTTCTACGGGGCCGGCGTGCGCGGAATCCAGGGCGTGGAAGACGTGCTCGGGTTTCACGTGGAATCCGTTGATGTCGTTGAGATAGCCGTCCCAGGTTTCGGCCACCACGGGCAAGGACCACCAGTAGCCTTCCATGTCGGTCTCGCCGCGTTTCACTTTCCAGGCGATGACGGCGTCGCGCACCACTCCGACGCTGTGTGTGTTGGTGATCATGATAGGACCGTTGAGGAAACCAGAGTCTTCTAGCCAGGTCGTGCCGGTCATCTCGCCGTTGCCGTTGAGCGTGAACCAGGCGCCGAAGACGGAGTCGTTCGCGTCTTTCCCGCGCGGAAGAATGGCGGTGACGCCGGTGCGGACCGGGCCTTCTCCAACTTTGAGCTTGCCGCTGCCGGAGATGAGCGTGGTGTGTCCGACTTCTACGCCTTTGACATCGGTGATGGCGTTGTTCGCGCCGGGCGTGCCGTCGAAGGGGACGCCGAGATCGCGGGCTCGGGGCTTGGCTTGCGCGGAGGAGAGAGTGGCGGCGCAGAGAAGAGCGCAGAGAAGTACGGTAGGGAATGAGAGGATTCGGAATTGCATCATAGATTATTGATGTTCGGATTCTTGCTCGATTGAGTGCCGGCGGCAGTATAAAGCATCGGGGGGTGGTTTAGAATTCTGGTGACAGGCTGCGGGAAAATCGTCCAGCGGAGAAAGTGCGGCCTCAGCGGCTAAAGCCGCACTCAGGAAAATGCGGTTACCGCAGCGCTGAAGCGCTGCGCCACCCAAAAGCAAGCACGAGATTGAGTCTTCGGCAGCCTGCCAGGAAGAACAATCCGGGTCGGGAGACGAAATGGAGAACTGGAAGCGGGCGGTGATTGCGGGATCGGCGGCAGCGGCGGCGGTGTTGGTGATGAAGGGGAAACGTCCGGCAGCGGTGTTGGTGGGAGGGGTGGGATTGGCGGTGCTGGCGTCCGAGTATCCGGAGAAGTTTGGAAAACTTCGCGAAGAGCTGCCTTCGTATGTGCGGCAGGGAACGAAGTTTCTGGATCTGGCGATGAAGATCGGCAACAAGGTCGAAGAGTGGGCGGAGCAGCGCGCGGCGCGGGCGTTTGAGGAGTTGGGGGAGTATTGAGCGCTCGCGGCAGAGGGGGGCAGAGCCCCGCCACCACACGAACCCCTTCGGCTACTCGATGCCCAGTTGTTTGCGGGCTTCGGGGCTTAGGCGTTCGGGTGTCCACGCTGGTTCCCAGATCACATTGACGTTGGCGTTGCGGACGCCGGGGAGTTGTTCGACGCGCGACTTGACCTGCGCGCTGATGTTGACGTGCTCGGGGCAACCTTGGGCGGTGAGGGTCATGTCGACGGTCACATCCTGTTGACCTTCGGGCACGTCGGCGAAGCGGACGTCGTAGATCAGTCCGAGATCGACGATGTTGACGGGAATTTCGGGATCGTAGCACTGCTTGAGTGCGTTGAGAACGTCATCCTGGGCAATGGGCATGAGTTTCCTTTGCAGCTCGTTGTACCTTTATTCTAACTGATCCGTTTTCACGGACCGCACCAGCAAGTAAGGGATACCATCCTTAGATCATGGCTATCGATCCGGAGTTTCAGAAAAAACTGCAAGTCTTTCTGGTGGCCGCACTTGTGCTGGCGGGCGGGCGCGCGGCGTACATCGTGTACGAGCGGCACGAGGCAATGAAGGAGGACGCGAAGCCGCGCCAGGAAACGGCGCTGAAGGCGGATTACTACGTCACGCCGAAGAGATTGCATCCTTATGATCTGAAGTCGGCGCGGCAGTTGACTGCGCAACCCGTATGGGTGAAGGTCGGATATCAGCTCACGTACTATCCCTACGATCGGGCGCGGCGCACGGCGGATTTCGGCCATGAGGCGGGAATGTTGTTGCCTTTGCAGAAGCTGGCGATTCAGGACGTGGTGACCGGGGTTTCTCCGCTGGCTCCGGAGATCAAGCAGGTGCTGGCTTGCTTTTCGGTTGAGGGCAAGAGCTATGCGGTTCCGATTGGAGCGGAGAAGGGCAGCGACTTCAGGATTTATTCCGACGACATTTTCTTCATAGAAGATCCGCACGAACTTTACAAGCACTGGCCCGCGGATGTCTGGCAGAAGATTGACGCTCATGAAGTGCAGGCGGGGATGAGCGAGTTGCAGACCATCTTCGCGATTGGGATAGGTATTCCGCAGGGCTCGGGCGATTATGGTTCGCGAACTCTGCACTACGCGAATGGGGGAAAGCCGCTGGTGATTACTTTTCGAAACGACAAGGCGGTGGAGATCAAGGCGGGGTCGTAGCAAGGTACATAGAAAAACGCCTGGAGTTATTTATGAAAGAGCGGTCCTCAGCGGGAGTCTTTTTGTTAGGTTTTGCAATTGTGTTGGGTTCGTGGGTAGTTCTTGCGGTGGTCGCAAACTTGAAAGCGAATGCGAAAGAGGCGCCCCAAACTGAGGCAGAGCTGTGGCTATCCTGGAGCGCGGAATCGAAGTCTGCCTACGTTTGGGGCTATCTGCATGGGTTCGAGAGAGGCCAGCGCGATGCTTGCTATTTCTATGAGGAGAAGATGCCCACGAACTCTCCTGTCCCGGTAGAGAAGTTGCCGCGACGAGTTTGCCTGGACAGTCTGCCTGAGTTTACCGAGAAGGGGCACTATGAAGTTTATGTGGACACGATCACCAATTACTACACCAAGTATCCCCATGATCGAGAAGGCGGCCTGCCACTGATTATGGATCTTCTAGCGACTCCTCCGGGCCTCAAAAATGTTGACCAAATACACGCACGACTAGGGGACTGAGGAGCGCCGTTGACCTCACGCATGAGGTGAGGACGCCCGTTCCCACACAGTGCGCGCGCGGGATTGTGAAGTACAATGCCGGGCATCAAACGAACAGTCTGCATTGTTTTCGCGCTTCTTCTGTTCTCTCTTCCCAGTTTTGCCGCGCCGCGCACCCTGCGCGTCGATTATTACCACACCGGAAGCTCGCACGAAGAATGGTTCAGCCTGGATCGAATCGTGCTGGAGCCGCTGGAGTGGCCAGGGAATCTGAACAAAACTATCGACGAGAGTCAGCTGGGAGACTACCGGTTTGAAGTGCGCGAGCAGACGACCGGGAAGCTCTTGTACTCGCGCGGATTCAATTCTGTATTTGGAGAGTGGAAGACGACGGAAGAGGCGCTGCACGGGAACCGGACGTTTTCCGAGTCGTTGCGCTTCCCAGCGCCGGACGAGCCCGTGGAAGTGTCGCTGCGAGAGCGTGTGGAGAGCGGGGTTCCCCAAGATCCAAAAGAAGCGTGGAAGGAAGTCTGGAAGACGGTGGTGGATCCTAAAGACAAGTTCGTCGACCGGTCGCGTCCCCCTTCGCCGGGGGCGTTGCTGGAATTGCAGAAGATGGGCGATCCGGCGACGAAGGTGGATTTGCTGGTGCTGGGCGATGGTTACACGGCGGCGGAGCGCGGGAAGTTTGAGCGAGACGCGCGGCGATTCATGGAGGCGCTGTTTTCGACTCCGCCGTTTCGTGAGCACCAGAAGGATTTCAATGTGTGGGGGCTGTGTCCGGCGGCGGAGGAGTCGGGCGTGTCGCGGCCTTCGAGCGGAATTTA
>PKXK01000164.1:0-31066 GCA_003132325.1 Acidobacteriaceae bacterium | reverse complement strand
GGACACCAGTTTGCCGGGCTGGCGGATGAATACTACACGTCGGATGTGGCGTATCTGCCGCCGGCGACGAAGACGGAGCCGTGGGAGCCGAATGTGACCGCGCTGCTCGATCGCGCAAATTTGAAGTGGAAGGATCTGGTAGCGGCGGGAACTCCGGTGCCGACTCCCTGGAATCAGGAGGAGTTCGATCGCTTTGAGCGGGACATCCAGCGGCAGCGCAAAGAGCTGCGCGCGGCGGGGAAGGCGGAGGCGGAGATTGATGAACTGTTCCGCAAACAGCGCGAGAAGGAAGATGCCATGCTTGGTTCCGAGAAGTACGCCGGGAAAATCGGAGCGTTCGAGGGTGCGAACTACGAGGCTAAGGGGTACTACCGTTCCGAGGTGGACTGCATCATGTTCACGCGGTACATGAAGTTTTGCGCGGTGTGCCGACGGGCGATTGAGCGGGTGATTGGGATGTATGCGGGGTAAGGCAGAACCAAAGAAAAACGGCCGGCAGCGCAGTGCTGCCAGCCGTTGAAACACTTCCAACCCGGAGGGCCTTACCGGTGTCCACCGCCGTGGCCGCCGCCGCCGTGTCCACCACCGCCGTGTCCGCTGCCGCCGTGTCCACCACCACCGTGGAAGCCGCCTCCACCGTGTCCACCGCCACCGTGGAAGCCACCGCCTGCGCCGCGATAGCCGCCTCCACCATGGAACCCACCTCTACCGCCGCGTCCATAGCCGCCGCGTCCATAGCCGCCGCGTCCGTAGCCACCGCGTCCGTAGCCGCCGCGTCCGTAACCGTAACCGCCGCCGCCCCAACCGTTTCCACCGCCACCCCACCACGGGCCGGCGCCGATAAACACTCCGCCATCGAACCACTGCGGACCGTAGTAGCCGTAGGGTGCGCAGTCATAGGGATAGTATCCGTAGTATCCGTACTGACACGCCGGCGGCCCGTCGTCGTAGCCGGGGCCGACTCCGATGCCAATTCCTATCCCGACCTGCGCCTGCGAGTGAACCAGCGGCAACATCAGGACTGACAGCAAGGCGAAATATCTCAGATAACGCATATTCGACCCCCTTTGGTTCCAGACCCCCTGCAAACTCTGCTCGGATCGGAAACCTTCTGCTGACTGTGGCCTTCGTTGCTGCCTTTTGCTCTGGAACCTCTGACCACCGTCGCTACTTAATTTGAACACGGAAGTCGAAGAAAAGTTGTAAGTCGAGGGGCGGCTGATTTCAGCCATCTTGGCTGAATTCAACCACATACGGTGGGTTTATCACGCGAACTTCAGGAACATAATGCTAAACGTGCGCGGACGAAGTCCACGATCTCTGGCGTCACGTAGCTTGGCGGGTAAATCGCGAACATGGGGCGGTCGATGGCGGGTTTCAGCGAGACGTGTTCCCAGGCTATGGCCTTGGAGTTTACCGCCGAGTGCAGCAGCACGGCGTCGGCGCGATCGAGGAAGGTTTGCGCGGACGCTTTGAAGTCGGCGGTCTGCGGGTCGAGCACGGTTAGATAGAGATCCGGTTTCAGGAAGCGCAGGATACTGTTCGATTCGATGATGGCGTTTTCTGTCGAAACGAGGATGTCGCGGATGCGAGGCATGGCTTCCTCAAGGTGCCCTGGATCGGTGCGGACCCACCAGGAGTGCTCGGCGCCTGCGACCAGGAAGCGCGAAGTGTCCGACTTGCCGGAGCGGTCTTTTTCTTCCGAGATAGCCCAGGAATGGTCGGCGGTGGCACAGTCGCGGGTCTCGCCGTGGGCGGAGCGGACGCCGTGTCGGTGTTCCGTGATTTTGATGGCGGTCCAGTGGTGGGTGGGCAGGGCGGCGATTAGGCCGGCCACGATGCTGGTTTTGCCTACGCTGCGGGTGTGTCCGCCGATGACGATAATGGACATAGCCGGTAGCCGCGAGCCCCCGTACTCAGAAGAGGACTTTCCCCAAATTCAACCAGAAAGGTATGTTAAGTTATTGATTCTTAAATACTTTACTAATAAGTCATTATTTCTCAAAGACTTAGCGCCAGAAGGTGCCTAAGTATTTGATTCCAAAAGACCGCTTCAGGAGGGGGGACAGAATTGCTCCCTTACCACCCGTCTCGGAACCTCGCGCTCTGCGATGACGACAGACATCGGACTTGCTAGCCTCTTTCCTTGGCTGACTTCGATAAGAAAGCCAGCTCTTTGAGATACTCGCGGATGGGGCGCGCGGGCGTTCCCCAGAAGACGACCCCCTTGCCGCGAATCACCTTCTTGGTGGGAATGCCGCTTTGGGCTCCCAGGATTGCGCCTTCTTCTATGCGCACGTGGTCGGCAATCCCGACCTGTCCGCCGATGATGACATTATCTTCAACGACGGTGCTGCCGGAGATGCCGGTTTGCGCGGCGATCACGACGTTCTCTCCGATCTGGACGTTGTGGCCGATCTGCACGAGGTTGTCGATTTTCGCGCCGCGGCGGATTCGCGTTTCATCGAGAGCGCCGCGGTCGATGGTGGAGTTGGCTCCGAGTTCTACATCGTCTTCGATCACCAGACGCCCGATTTGAGGGGTCCGCTCGTAGCGTCCAGTTTCGGAATCGCGGACGTAGCCGAAGCCTTCGCTGCCGAGGATGGCGCCCGCCTGCACGATGACGCGGTCGCCGAGCGTCGTGCCTGGGTAGATGATGACGTTCGCGTCGAGGCGGCAATGGCTTCCGATGGCCACTTTGTCGCCGATCACCGCACCGGCGCCTATGGTGGTTTCATCGCCGATCTTGACGTGCTCGCCTAGATTCGCGCGCGCGCCGATGGCCACGTTGTTGCCGAGTTCAGCCGTCGCGGGAACGATGGCGGAGGGATGAATGCCGCGATGGCGGTCGGGGTCGCGGAGCAAGCGCGCGACTCGGGCAAAGGTGAGTCGCGGCTGCGCGGAAATCAGTAGCGGCTTCGAGGCGGCGGCACCGGCGGCGAATTTTCCGGCGAAGTCTCCGGCGATTACGGCGGCGGCGGATGATGCGAGCGCGGCGTCGAAGTGCTGTGCGTCCTCCACGAAGACGAGGCTATCGCGGGTGGCGGATTGCAGGCTGGAGACGTTGGTCACGATGACGGAGGCGTCTCCGAGAAGATGGCAGCCGAGTTTCCCGGCTAGATCGCGCAAGGATTGCTTCATGGTTGTCTATTGTCGCTTTCCGAGGCGGGTGTGTACAACGCGGAGACTTGGGTGCGGCGGCGGGCCTCAGAGGCGGTTGCGGTCATAGGGAAGAGCTTGAACCACAGGGGGCACAGAGGAGCACGGGGGCAACCCTACCTATGGGAATCGCTGTACCGCCCAGGCTCAAGGCGAAAAACGGGTCTTTCGGCAGTTTGCTAGTACAGGGGCGGTTGGCCGGGCGGGCGGGTTTTCCAGCGGCGGTGGACCCAGAGCCACTGGTCGGGATAGCGGCGGATGAAGTTTTCGATGATCTTGGTGAATTTCGCGGTATTGGCCACGATGTCGGCCTGGTCGTCGCCGGTGCGAATCAACTCCACGGCGGGATCGAAGCGCAGGATATATTTTCGCAGCTTCGAATCCCACACCGTAAAGCCGGGGACTACGGCGGCGTTGGTGCGCAGGGCAATGCGGGCTAGGCCGCTGGCGGTGCACGCGGGGACTCCGAAGAAATCGACGAACACACCCTGCGGCGGGGTCATATTGGTGTCCATGAGGATGCCCACGGTTTCGCCGGCGCGCATGGCGGAGAGCAGGCCGCGCACAAAATTATCTTTGTCGACGGTGCGATTGCCATGCATGGTGCGGTAGCTCTGGATTAAGGCGTCGATGTAGGGATTGTCGAGCGAGCGCATGACGATCGACAGCGGATGCCCTTGCACGGAGTGAGCGAAGGCGGAGAGTTCCCAGGCGCCGAGGTGTCCGGTGAGAAACAGAACGCCTTTGCCGCGAGCGTAGGCGCGCTCGAAGTTTTCGAAGCCGTCATAGACTACGACGCTCGAAACATTTTCGCGGGTGTAGCGGGGGAACAGGCAAACTTCGGCGAGTTGGCGTCCGAGGGAGATGAATTCGCCCCGAAGAATGCGGCGGCGCTCGCGCGGCGGCATTTCGGGGAAAGCGAAGCTCAGGTTGCGCAGGCCAACCCGGCGCAGGCGCCCGTGAACCGCGTAGACGGCTAATCCAATCGTGATCCCTACGGCGCGCGCCAAGGGTCGGGGGAGCACGCCGAGAATCTTGATCCAGGGCCAGACTAGAGCGTATTCAAGGCGTTCGCGCACNNACCGACTACTTTGAGGCCTGCTGGGCCCACTTGGCTAGCGTGCTCAGGAATGGGTAGGCGCTCTTAGGAGCGTCGATCTCTCCCGTTAGCGACGTTTTGAAGGGGACCATGCGACCGTAGAATTCGCGGGTACTGCCCTTGTCTTGTTTGATGACGGCGCCACTGAGTTCGAGTCCGGCGAAGAGGCCGCGGGAACGCGAGTAGGTTAGAACTTCTGCCCGCATTTTCCAATCGGTATCGGCAGCGGCGTGGCGGCCGACGGGGCCGGCGGCGGCGCTGGCATCGGCGCCGAGCTTGAACTGGCTGGAGAGCAGATTATTCATGCCGTTCTTGTTCATGATCAGCATGATGACATCGGTTGCCTGGCCACCGATCTGCAAGCCGAAACTGCCGCCGCCGATGGTGAAGAAAGCGGGGGCGCTCCAACCTTTGGGAGTGCGGCAACTGGCGACGCCTTTGCCATAACGGCCGCCGAAGACGAAGCCGCCATTGAGCAGCGACGGAACCACGGCCACACATTCGGCCGAAGAGAGTACTTCTTCCGGGATGCGCTGATCCGGGGTGCCCTGGATTTCATCAAGCACGGTGCCGGCAGCCTCGATTCGCCCAGAGGCCTTGGTGTTGGCCTCTGCAGCCTTGGTGTCTTCGTCGGCGGAAAGGATTGGGGTCAGGAAACAGACGAGCAGCAACAGAACGAGGGTATTTCGCATGACGCCTCACTTGGGAGATCGGAGTATGGATTTTGTTGTCTCTAATTCTATTCGATGCGGGGCGCGGAAGGCAGGGTAGCGGGGGAGTAATCAGGGTGAGTCGGGTGGAAGGCAAAAAAATGCGGGGCTGAAAGCGGCGACCCTAATCTCCGTTTCCAACCCCGTCTCCCAGGTTCTGTGGTAGGTGAGGCGAGTATGGGGCAGGTGCAAAATACGGACAAGATTACGAGGGTCACTGTACTTTGGTAACGAACCCGGCAGGGGCGAAGGCAAGGGCAGGAAAGCACAACCACAAGGGGCACAGAGGACCACAGAGGAGGGTGAGCATTGGTGCGAGACAAGGGCGGCATCGGAGCGGGGGAACGGTTGGAGCGTTTGATTCTCGCCGGGAGGCGGGAGATTGGGCGCCGGTCAGAAAGCCTTAGCCCGCTATCTATTCGCGGTTGTGATTCCAGCGAAACCCAGACCAGCCCAGATAACAGCCAGCGGCCAGAGCTGCAACGGAAAACTCAGTGCTGTGCGGAAAGCCGGACGAAAGAGCGCTGATTCCTAAGGTAAGCAATACGCCGGCGGACAGGAGTTTCACGAAGTGCGCCAAGTCCTGAATGGGCGCCGTGGAGCCTTTTTTCGCCATATAGTGGGCGGCGCAAGGGGCCTCCGCTGGAGTGATGTTTTGCTGCATGTCCCTAATTTCTTGTTCCCACTCGGCGCGCGATTGTTGTCGTTTGTTCATTTACTCGCATCCATCATGAGCCAACGCAGCTTCTAGAAAGCCTACTTCGCCGTCACCAGCGAATGGGTGATGGCGTGGACGGAGAGGGCGATGCGGTTTTGCACGCCGACTTTGCGCATCAGTTTCGCGACGTGCGCTTTTACGGTGCGTTCTTCGATGCCGAGGGCGGAGCCAATTTCTTTGTTCGAGCGGCCGGCTACCAGCATCTCCAGAACTTCCTTCTCGCGGTCGGTAAAGGTGACCCGGCCGGCGGGGAAGATGCGGCCCGGGGATGCGCTGACGCGTTCGATAAAAGTTGAGAGAACCCGGCGCGGAGCCCACACCGAACCCTGATGCACGATGCGCAGGGCCTGGATAAACTCGGCCGGTGAGGCCGCCTCATCGACGTAACCCTTGGCGCCGGCGGCGATGGCTTTGAGGACGCTCTCATCGTCCATGCCGCAGCCGGTCACGATGATGCGCAGGTCGGGCCGGGCGGCTTTCATGCTGGCCATCGTGTCATACAGGTTGTGGCCGCCGCGATTGCCGAGCAGGACCAGATCGATGCTCTGCAACTGGCCCAGGTCGGGCAGCGAGGCAGAGACCAACTCCAGATCGGGTTCGGTATCAAAGAGGGCGCGGAATCCGACAAACCGCAGCGGATCGCTCTCCACTACGGCGACGCGTATCAGCGGCTTTTTGGCGACGGCAACGGCAGCTTTCATTCGGGTTTCCCTGTTAGGATTGCATCCTGTTCAAGCTTGCCTGAACTAGCAAAGAATTGGAATGATTGGCAATCGAATCAAATTACGGGGGTAACCCCCCAAATCAGGCCAGCAGAGGAGGCTTGCGATGAGCCGAAGGCGGATGCAGCGGTATGGTGCAGGGATTCTGGCGGTAGGCATGATGGGAGCAGGACTGCTGATGGCGCAAATGCAAGCGCCAGCAGCGCCCACGGCAGCGCAACCTTCAGGGCCATATCAGCCGAAGTTTGCGGGCGACCCGGCGCGTTCGGAATCGGAAGCGCAGGCGCTCGGCTACATGCGGACGGTGCTCCGGGCGCAGCACGCTTACAAGAAACGGCACAACAAATACGCGGAGTCGCTGGAGGCGCTGGCGGGGACAGGATCCTTCACCAAGCGCATGGCGCACTCGACCGACCGCGGGGATTACACGGCCACTTTTCGTCCGCACTTTGGATCGCACTCTGGTCCGCACAACGACGGGTTCGTGCTCACCATGACGCCCAAGCAGATGGACAGCGAGCACCGCTCGTTCTACGCGGAAGACGATGGGGCCGTTCATGGGGACGATCAGAAGCCCGCGGATTTGGATTCTCCAAAAGTGAGGTGAATCGGGTAGGGATGCCCCATTGGAAAGGTTTACGGAGGGACACGCCCTCGCCTGTCCGAGGCGAGCGCGGCGCGCCCACTTCGGTCGTGGGTCAGTTTCCGGGTAGGCCGTAGTTGGCGACCAATCGTCGCGAACTGCTTGCGGCAATGTGAACAGACCCGCCCGGGCAACCCGCCTTCAAGATGGCACCATTCACGAAACAAGCTCGTAGTCTCTATTGCGACGGTGCGCATATCGCGTACGCGGTCACTGGGTATTGTTGTTGTGTGGTTAAGGTATAGGCTGGGTACCATAACGCCCGCCAGGTGTTGTTGCCGGTGGGCCCCGTTGAATTGATCACTATCGCACCAGGGCCCCCATTGTCTATGCCGCCGCCGCTAAGCAGGACGGTCCCTTTAGGACAGCTTACCTGGCACCCCTGAGTCCCCTGGTTGGGCGGTGGGTTGAAGGTGAGCGTGCAACTGGCCGTGACCGTCTGGATTCCGGCCATCGGCGCGTACACGATGTCGATTTCCGGCGCATGGCTGGCAGCCGTGTTCTCTTTGCTGTCAAAGGTGGCGACCAACGGACTATTGGCCACCAGCGCGATGCCGTCGTTGGCCTGGCTGCCGTTCAACCACCCGACCATGGCCGACGTAACGTCGATTTCCACGAACGTTCCCTTGCTGGCCGTTGTGAGCGGGACGCTGGCGGCAACCGTCGGTCCGATCGCCGGCTCATTGCTGTGGTCGATTGTTTTTTCGGTCCACGTGCCGTTGACCAGATCGACGTTAAAGCTGCCGGCGGTGGTGACCGAGTTCACATAAAGTTTCAACGTCGCTTTGGCGATGGAAGCGCCGGTGTAGCCGGCGGGCACCGCGGTCAAGTCAAAGCGAATGAAGCCGGTGTCGGCGGCGCTGCTGAGATTCAGAGTGGTAGCAGCGCCATAGTTAGTGGTGGGAGCCGCCGAGTTGATGTAGGCATCATCGCTGGGTGTGATCTGGGCGTAAGTAACCGTTGCCATGAACAGCAGAAGCATCAGCACTGCCGCCGGGCGGGAGAAACGGACGAAAGAATTAGAAGCGCGCATATTTGTCTCCTTTTAGAACCGCATCGTAGAAGCCACGCCAGTAGCCGGATGGCGGCCTTGAGTTTGCCGGCCGAGAGTTCGACCGGACAGGACATCTGAGAGAGCAAGACTGCCCGGGGAAATCCATCTCTTCTTCTTGGGCGCGGTCTTCTCCTCTGTCGCCTTCATGCCAAGCTATATCGAACCAAGCTAGGCACCGAACAACTGGCAAAACAATAAATTGTGACATTATTCGGGTAAATGGCTCTTGGGTGCCGGTTGGCCGCTCTATTGGGCTACATGGCGGATGCCGCCAGTCCAGATCTGGCCAGCAGGCAAAGCCGGAGGTTTTGTTAGAAGTTCTTAGAGCTAGCCCAACGCCCGCCCCAGGAATCGCCCGGCCCGACCGATTTGGGGGGAAATACAGAAGACCGAAAACTTTGCAAGCACTCGCTTACCTGTCATCGCAAGACATTCGTGGGTAGCTTGGGGACTTCGTGGCCCTCGCTTTAATGCAGAACTGGCCGTTCTAGCATTCTGGTTCCAACCACCACGCATAACACCCCGACAGTCGGCGCCCCGGAAAATGACCCACCGCCCCAACTTCTATTCAGTCGACATGATTGCGGAACGTCATTCGGAGCCACCGCTCTGCGGGCTAGAGGGTTCATCGTCGCGACCGGAACGAGCCGGTCCGGGCTGGACGGTGGGAACCTGAGATGCGATCGTGCGGGCGGGGAGTGGGCCGGCATCGGCGCTGTGGCGGCGCAATTCCTTGACAATGTCGTCGCGGTCGCGCGCGCCGTAGTCGCGGGCGAAGCGGGTCAGGGCCTCGGTCAGAATGTCGTGGTGATGTACGTTTCCCAAACCCGGTTCCCGGGTGACATTGAGCCACAAGCGATGCAGCAGGACGACGTCCTCGTTCTTCATGGTGGGCGTGTGCGGGCCGATGCGGAAGGTGTCGACGACGCCTTGGGGCTGAACGATCTGCAGGACAAATTGCCGTTTGGGTTCCGGTATGGCTTCCCAGGCGCTGCCCACGGCGAATGCCTGCTCGGCGGCTGTCATCTTGCTGGAAAGGCCGGTGACGACGCTGGAGGACTCGAGGTTGTGCGCCGTCTGAGCGATGGCCGACCAGGAGTCGCGAGCCGGCACCACCAGGAGCGAAACCTTCTTGCCAAAACTCTCGGCGACCGAGACGGTGCGCGTGAACAGGGTCTGCTCGTAATCGCTAAACATCTGCTCGGTCGAAAGACCGTAAGCGGCGCCCCCGAACTGGCTGGTGCGGGCGGTCATGACGACCACATCGTGTTCGTGGGTGTCGGTTCGCTCCAACACCCAGCGCAGGTGGTTGAGCGTGTTGTAGTCGCGAACCGGAACCAGCACGTTGCCCGGGCGGATGCCGACGGTTTCGCGCTCGACGCTGTCCGCCTGCTGTAACTGGAACTGCTCCTGCATCTGCGCCGCGGTGTGAGCGTGTTTGCGGCGGTTCACCTTTTCGGAAAACGTGAAGATGGTGAAGAAGATTGCCGAAAATATCAGGCCGCTCACCGTGGCCACCGATTTGGTGAACAGATTCACGATCGCGGTGGCGAGCAGAACCATTCCGACCGACGCCAATCCGATCGGGATCTCGATGCCAAACAGGTGAAAATTGGGTGGCACTTTCCAGTTGCGCACCCCCTTATAGCGGTAGCGCAGCACGAGCATCGAGATGGTCTTGAAGACGAAGCTCCAAACCACGCCGAAGGCGTACGCCTCGCCCAGGGTGTAGATGTTGCCCCAACTGACGATGATGGTGAAGAGTTGCAGTCCAACGATGAGGTTGATGATGCGGTAGGTGGTGCCGTATTTTTTGTGCGGACGGCGGAACCAGTCGGCGAGCACCCCGTCCTCGGAGACGCGGTTCAGGACGCCATTCGAGCCGACGATGGCGGTGTTGACGGCGCCAGAGAGGATCAGGAATCCGACAACCACGACGAACGCGCGGAAGGCCAGGCGCAGAACTTGGGGGCCGACCATGTGCATGGCGAGACCGGCGATCAGGTTGTCGCTGTACACCTTCACGCGGACGTCGTCGGGGATGAGCATGACCGCCAGCAGCGAAACGAGGCCGGTGAAGACGAAGCTGTAAACGCCGATGACGATGGCCGTGCGCTTCAGGTTCTTCAGCTTCGGGTGCGCGAGTTCGCGATAGACCTGCGCCAGCGATTCTTCGCCGCTCATGGCGAGCACGGAGTGTCCGAAGCCGATGATCAGCCCGAGAATGCCGAACATGTGTGGCAGCTTGCTGTGTTTCCAAAAGCCGAGCGACGTGTCGCTGTAGTGAATGTTGGCCAGGGTCGGAAAGGGCGGCAGATGCCCGCCGACTTTCAGCAGGGTGAACAAGGACCAGCCGAGCAGCATCACCACCATGACGGTCGTGATCTGCATGACCCAGAGGGCCTTTTCGCTGGACGCCTCTATGCCCTTGACGTTCTGCCACCAGAAGTAAAGCGTGACCGCTACCGCGAACACGACAGCAGTGGCGTTTTTGCCGACCTGCGGCGTGCCGTGGAAGAGGTGATGAATGGCGAAGGGAATCAATCCGTGGGAGTCGGCGATGCTGATGGTGTCGTTGATCAGGCCGGCGATGTATTGTCCCGCGGATACGCCGGAGACCGGCCCGGTGAGGATGTAATCAAACATCAGGGCCGAAACGCTGAGCTTGGCGAGGGTGCCGCCGAGAGCTTCTTTGACGACGCGATAGACGCCGCCACGCACGAACATCGAGCAGCTTTCCACGTAGACGGCGCGAACCGCAAAAGCAAACAGCATGACGCCCAGAACAAACCAGGGCGCGCTTTTGCCGATCGCCTGTTCAGCGATGCCGCCGGCATAGAAGGCGGAAGAACCGAGGTCGTTGAGAATTACGGCGGCGGCTCGCCAGTAGGAGATGAAGGTGAGCATCACCGAGGTCGCAACCACAATGCGAACCCGGTTGTTGCCTGGAGGTGCGTTTGACGTTGACGACATGCGGCGGGAGCCCTAGCGGCTGTTCTCGTCCTTCCTGTCCAACAGGGTTCCGACGTCTTCGATGCCCGTCAACACCAGCACAACTGCGGACCCGACCCAGCCGGCAACAAACATGTATTCCAGAATCTTTATCAGTACAACGCTAAGACTCATGACCACGCTATGTTATCTGATCGGCGGGGAATTCGGGGCGCGAATTATTGATGGCTTCTTGCGGTAAATCAAATTCGGTTTGCTATTCTGATGCGTGCTCAGAATTGAACGAAGCGCGTGGGGACTGGTCCTGCTGTCGGCAGGGCTACAGGTTCTGATCTTTCCGCTGCCGGGGCTGTATTGGCTCTGCTGGGTGGCGGTGGCGCCGCTGTTGGTCGGGATCTTGCGGGCGCGCGCTCCGGAAACTCTGCGACTGCAGTTGAACGGTCATCGTCAGGCGCGCTTGCCCGCCACGCCATGGCAGGGATTCGTACTGGGCTACGTCTGTGGGATCTTGTGGTATCTGGGGACGTGCTACTGGGTGTACGGGACCATGAAGCAGTACGGCGGCGTGCCGGCGCCGATCGCGGTGCTGATCCTGATTCTGGCGGCCATGCACGAAGCGCTTTATCACGGGCTGTTTGGGTTCCTGGTGGCTGTGGTTGCCGGACGCGATGGCTCGCAGCGGCGCGCGCTGGCGGCCGCTCCGTTTCTTTGGGTGGTGGCGGAATTCGCTTTGACGCGGATTTCGGCCTTCCCGTGGGAACTTCTTGGTTATGCGCAAACCGCGAACCCGACACTGACACGGCTCGCCACGCTGACCGGAGTCTATGGGCTGTCCTGGGAAATCATGCTGGTGAACAGCGTCTTCGCGGCGGCGTTTCTGGTCGCACGGGGGCGGCGCAGGTGGCTGCTGTTGGCGGCGAGCGGGGCGGCGGCAATCCTGCAAGCGGGGCAATGGATACCGCCTGCGCCCCCGCCCGCAGCCGCGGACCACACGGCGCTGCTGGTGCAGCAGAACGTTCCGATTCAGGCGAACTGGACGCGGGACTATTTTGAAAACACGCTGCGGGACTTGACGAGCCGGAGCGTGGAAGCGGCAGGGGACGCGCGATCCGCGGGCAAGGCCGATCTGACGATCTGGCCGGAATCGCCGTCGCCGTTTTACACCAGCGATCCGCTGTTTCAGAACGCGGTCAGCGCGATGGCGCGCCAGGCTCAGACCTGGGTGGTGGCCGGTTCGATTGGAGTCGAGCCGGCAATGCACAGCAATGGCCAGGAATCCAAAGTGTTCAATTCGGCGGCGCTGATCAGCCCGCAAGGCGAATGGGTTGGGCGGTACGACAAGGTGCATCTGGTGCCGTTCGGAGAATATCTGCCGTTTCCGCGGCTGTTTTCTTTTGCGGGAGGCCTGACGAAAGAGGTGGGAGAATTTTCGCGGGGCACTTCACGCTTGCCACTCGACGCGGGCAGCCGACGGTTGGGAGTGTTCATCTGCTACGAGTCGATCTTTCCCGACGAAGTGCGGCAGTTCGCCGCCAAGGGGGCGCAGGTATTCGTCAACATTTCGAACGATGGCTGGTACGGCGACAGCGGCGCATGGAAACAACACCTGCAGCAAACCGAGATGCGCGCCATCGAGAACGATCGCTGGGTGCTGCTTACGACCAATACTGGTTTGACGGCGGCGATTGATCCCGCGGGAAGAGTGGTGGCGCAGGTTCCACGCAAAGAACGAAGCGTGCTGATGGCGCCGTACGCGCTGATTTCCGGCACCACGTTTTACACCCGGCACGGCGACTGGTTCGCATATCTGTGTGCGATAATTTCAGCAGGCGTGCTGCTTGCGCGTTTTGGGTTTTCTAGCGCGCGCCGTAAGCCTAGTGAGATGGCCGAGTGATAGACAAATGTTGGATGAACTGGAACAGCAATACACTTCCTTAAAGACCAAGGTTCACGACCTGCGGGAGTATCTTTGACGCCGGTAAACTGCGCCAGCAGTTTGCCGAAATAGAAAAGCAGGCGTCGGATCCCAATCTGTGGTCGAATCCTGAAAGATCTCAGCAGGTGATGCGCGAGCGCAAGCGTCTGGAAAGCGTGTTGACGCTGGAAGGCGATCTGGAGCGCCGCACCGGCGACATCGCCGCCTATTTCGATCTGGCCGGCGAGGGGGAAGACGTCTCGGCCGACTTGCAGCGCGAGTTGGACTCTCTTGGTGAACTGGTGGATCGCGTCGAAACCGAGACGCTGCTTTCGGGCCCGAACGACGGACTGAATGCGATCATGACGATTCATCCCGGAGCGGGCGGAACCGAGTCGCAGGACTGGGCCGAGATGCTGCTGCGCATGTATCTGCGCTGGGCCGAGCGCCAGGGATTCAAGACCGAGATGTACGACTACCAGCCGGGAGAAGAAGCCGGAATCAAGTCGGCGACATTTTCTGTGATTGGCCAATATGCGTTTGGTTACTTGACGAGCGAGATCGGGGTGCACCGGCTGGTGCGGATTTCACCCTTCGATCAAGCGAAGCGGCGGCATACGTCGTTTGCCAGCGTGTACGTTTCGCCCGAGATTGACGACAGCATCGAGGTCGTCATTAAGCCGGATGACATTCGGATTGACACTTACCGCTCGAGCGGCAAAGGCGGACAGCACGTGAATACGACCGATTCGGCGGTGCGGATTACGCATATCCCGACGGGTCTGGTGGCCAATTGCCAGAATGAGCGCTCGCAGCATAAGAACAAAGAGAAAGCGATGAGCATGTTGCGCTCGAAACTTTACGAATACGAACTGGAGAAGAAGCGCGAGGTCACGAAGAAGATTGAGGATTCGAAACTCGATATCGATTTCGGGTCGCAGATCCGGTCGTATGTGCTGCAACCTTACCGCATGATCAAGGATCACCGCACCAAGTTGGAGATCGGCGATGTGGATCGCGTGATCGATGGCGATCTGCGGCCGCTGATGCAGGCGTATCTGCGGATGCGGCGGGGCGAGAAGAAAGCTTAGGCACACTACGAGGTGTCATACGGACACGAGGAAATCTTTACCACGGGGTGCACAGAGGTACACGGGGGAAAGCGTACACGGGGAAAAGCGCTGATTGGCGCGGGTTGGAGTTCTATGAAGGCTGGAAATAGAATTTCGCGGAGGCCTCCGAAACTTGGTCCGCGCTTGCAGCGGGCCTTCCGCTATGCCGCCGAGAAACACGACGGACAGACGAGGAAACAGTCGGCGGTGCCTTATCTCTCGCACCTGATGGCGGTGGCGTCGCTGGTGCTGGAAGCGGGGGGTGATGAGGATATGGCGATCGCGGCGCTGCTGCATGATGTAGTCGAAGATTGCGGTGGCATGCCGAGGTTGCGCGAAATCCGCAAGCAGTTTGGCGCGCGGGTGGCGAAGATTGTGGAAGGTTGCACGGATTCGTTCGGCGAACCGAAGCCGGAGTGGGTGGAACGGAAGAAGGATTATCTGCGCGAAGTGAAACACGCCGGGGTTGAGACGCGGCTGGTTTCGGCGTCCGACAAGCTGCATAACGTCCGCACGATTCTGGCGGATTACCGGCAGCACGGGGAAGCCATCTGGCCGCGGTTTACGGGAAAGAGGGAAGGCACGCTCTGGTACTATCGCGCCTTGAGCGATGAATACCGGCGGCGCAGCCCGAACCGCAATACGCGGGAACTGGAGATTGCCGTCGCGCAATTGGAGCGGGCGGTCGGCCAGAAAGCGCGGGCACCGAAGAGGTCCACGAAAAGGTCACAAAGAACAAAGGCGCAGCGACTTCCGGGAGATGAATGATGCCCCGAATGATTGATCTGATTCGCAATTCGCGACTGCCTTCGAACCTGATGCAATTCGCGGCGTGCGGAGCCCTCTCGGGGCCCCCCGGCGAGACGATTGAGATTCTGGTTCATCTGGCGCTCCATAACAATTTGTTTGGTGCTCAGGCAGGTCTAACGCTGGCCGGTTGGGACGAAAAGGCCAGCCGGGCCGCGGCTGCCGATCCCCAGACCAGCCCCGAGGTGCTGGGGTATTTCGTTGACATCGAGAATCTACGGACTTGTCTGCTGCCGGCGTTGGCGGAGAATCCATCGGTCAGCGAAGAGTCGCTCGACCGGCTGGCGATGTCGGGATCGCGCCCGATCGTGGAAATTCTGTTGAAGAGCCGGCGTGTGATGAACTCTCCGCGATTGTTGGAGGCGTTGCAGTCGAATCCCAACCTGCAACCGAATGAACTCGCGGAGATGGAAAAGAAGACTGCTGTGTTGGAGACGAGTCCGGTGGAAGCAGCCGTGGCGGAAGCAGGCGAAGTGGCCGAAGCGGAGGCACCGGATGAAGTCCTGGAAACTACAGTCACTAAGTATCTGGAGGAGAATGCGGCGGAGCTGGCAGCCGAAAAAGACAGACCCTTCGAGCCCATAGGGATGGCGCACGAAGAAATCGCACACCAAGGCGCGGGTGGCGAGGCGGCGGGTGCGGTCGAACCGCAGGCGGCTGCGGCCACGGCCAGCACAAGCGCTGACGCGGCCAAAATTGCAGCCGAGAGATTGGCGACCGCCGCGGCGGGAAAGACGGCGGCCGCCTTAGCCGCGATTCATGCCCAGAAGCATGCACAACCAGGACATGAGGTGCGGCGCGACAGCGCGCTGCAGAAGATTGCGAAACTCGACATCAAGGGACGGATCTCGCTGGCCATGCGCGGCAGCAAGGAGGACCGGTCGATCCTGATTCGCGATTCCACCAAACTGGTGGCGGTGGCGGTGCTGGAGTCGCCCAAGGTTTCGGATGGGGAGGTGGAAGGTTTTGCGCTACAGAAAAATGTGCTGGAGGCGGTGCTGCGCGCGATTCCGATGAAGCGGCGGTTCGCGAAGAATTACAGCATCATGCGCAACCTGGTCTACAACCCGCGCACCCCGCTCGATCTCTCGCTGGGACTGATGAAAAACCTGCTGATTCACGATCTGAAGAACCTGTCGGCGAACAAAGAGGTCTCGGACACGATTCGCAAATTGGCGCTGCGAATGTTTAAGCAGAAGATGGAAAAGAAAGGTTAATGAAGCAATCCGATCCGATTTACGAACTGTTGTCGCGGACGAAGACGATTGCCGTGGTTGGCTTGTCGGAGAGTCCGCTGCGGCCGAGTCACGGCGTGGCCGCATACCTGCAGGCGGCGGGATACAAGATTATCCCCGTCAATCCCCAGATTGCCGAAGCGCTGGGGGAGAAGGCGTATCCCTCGTTACTCGAAATTCCGTTCGACGTGGCGAAGACAGTTGACCTAGTCGATGTATTCCGGCGGCCGGAGTATGTGGATGAGATCGTGGAGCAGGCAATTCAGTTGAAGATTCCCGCGATCTGGCTGCAGGAAGGCGTGATCAACGAACGCGCGGCGGAGAAGGCGCGCAAGGCCGGAATCTTTGTGGTGATGGACCGCTGCGTTTTGAAAGAGCACCGGGCGCGATTCGGATAGCAACTCGCATCAGGCGTTCGTACTCGATCCTGATTCCGTTCCGCGCGCCCTCACCATGATCACCGTGGCATCGTCGCGCAGCCCAGTTCCATTCGTAAATTTTCTGACATCGGCGAGCAGACTATCCGGCGTGCCGTCCGGCGATTGTATCTGGGCGAGCAGTCGGTCCGCGCCGTATTCTTCGCCGGAATCGAGTTCCGCCTCGGTGATTCCATCGGAATAGAACGCGATGCGCGAATGCTCGCCTAGCGTCACTGCCGTCTCCGAGAACTTGCTGGCGGAAATTCCCAGCGGCAAGCCGTGTTCGTGCTTGATCCAGCGATGGCCCGAAGGCTCGACCAGCAGCGGCGCCAGATGGCCGGCGTTCGCGATCCGCATGACTCGGCTGGACGGGTCGAGTTCGGCATACACCATGGTGACGAACCGGCCGCTGGGAAAATCTTCGATCATCAATTGGTTGAGGCGCGTTAGAACCTCGGCGGGTCCAGAGCCGGTTTGCGCCAGGGACCGCAACATGCCGCGCGTGGCCGACATCAGAAGCGCCGCTGCCGTGCCCTTGCCGGAAACATCGGCGAGCACCAGGCCCCAACGTCCGTCGTGCAGAGGAATGAAGTCATACCAGTCGCCGCCGACCGAGCCTGCCGGAATCGAAAGCCCCGACACCGAGAACCCTGGGATCAGCGGAAAGTTGCGCGGTAACAGGGCCTGCTGAATTGAGCGAGCCTCTTCGGCCTCGCGACTCATGCGCGTGCGCTGTTCCCGCCGCTTTTCCACTCCTTCATTCGTCGGGCGATAGTACACGCGGTTGCGGAGACTGTCGGGCAGGCATTGCATGTCGGCAACCTTATTTTCGGTGTCGTGGGCGTATTGATAGTCCTTGCCGTAGCCGAGGCCCTTCATCAGGCTGGTCGGGGCGTTGCGCAGGTGTAGCGGGACGGGTTCGGCCGCGGTTTGTTCTACATCCTTCAGAACCGCGCCGTAGGCGGTGTAAAGCGCGTTCGATTTCGGCGCGACCGACAGATACACGACCGCTTGCGCGAGGGCCAGATTGCCTTCGGGCATGCCGATGAAATCGACGGCATCGCGCGCGGCCATGCACAATGCCAGCGCGTTCGGTTCGGCGAGGCCTACGTCTTCGACCGCCATGCGGACGACGCGGCGGGCGATGTAGAGCGGATCTTCTCCCGCTTCCAGCATGCGGGCGAGCCAGTAGAGGGCGGCGTCGGGATCGCTGTTGCGCACCGACTTGTGCAGCGCGGAGATGATGTTGTAATGCTCTTCGCCGCCTTTGTCGTAGAGCAGAACCCGCTTCTGGAGGGCTTCCTGAATGGTTTGTTCGGAAAGGGCATTCACTCCGGCCTGCTGCGCGAGCGCGGCGGCAACTTCGAGGACGTTGTAAGCGCTGCGGGCGTCGCCGCTCGAGTAGGCGGCAATCTTGCGAAGACTTTCTTCAGTGGCTTCGAGATGCATCTGGCCGAGGCCGCGTTCGGTATCGCTGAGCGCTCGGCGCAGAAGCACGACAATCTCATCTTCCGTCAACGGCTTCAGCACATAGACGCGGCAGCGCGAAAGCAGCGCGGAATTGATTTCGAAGGACGGATTTTCCGTGGTGGCGCCGATCAGGCGAATGCTGCCTTTCTCGACGTGCGGCAGAAAGGCGTCCTGCTGCGCTTTGTTGAAGCGGTGAATTTCGTCCACGAAGACGATGGTGCGCGTGCCGTACTGGCGGGCGCGGTCGGCGTCGCTCATGACCTGCTTGATTTCCTTGATGCCGGCGAGCACCGCGGAAAACTCGATGAAATCGGCCTTGGTGATGCGGGCGATGATTTTGGCCAGGGTGGTCTTGCCCGTGCCCGGCGGGCCCCAGAAAATCATCGAGGTGGGATCGTCGCGCTCAATCTGCACGCGCAGCGGTTTGGCCGGCCCGACCAGGTGTTCCTGTCCTACGAATTCATCGAGCGTGCGCGGGCGCATGCGATCGGCCAGCGGGCGCGCACCGCGTGCGGACTCGTCTTGGTTCGGGATGGAAGCGAATAAGCTCATCGAAAAAGTCAAGAGTCAAATTGCAGAAGTAAGGCCTCTGGGTATGAGTATGGCTTATTTCCGTCGCATGCGTCGAATCCTGAGATTTTACTTTTGCATTTTGACTTCTGACTTCTGACTTTTCGCCGCTTCGTACAACACGATGCTGGCGGCGACTCCGGCGTTGAGCGATTCGACTTGCGCGGCTTGCGGGATCGCCATGGTCTCATCCATCTGGCGCGCGACTTCACGGGATAGGCCGGCGCCTTCGTTGCCGATAAAGATCGCGAGCGGCAGAGTCCAGGAGATCTGGGGCAGCGGAGTTCCCTGATGGGACGAAGTTGCGAGCAGGCGAACGCCGCGCGCGCGCAGAAGCGGGATCAGTTCCGCGGAAGAGATCCGCAACCAAGGCAGGCGGAAGATCGAGCCCGCCGAACCGCGCAGAACTTTCGAGTTGTAAGGACTGACCGTTCCTTCGGTCAGAAAAATTCCGGCGGCGCCAAAGGCTTCGGCGGAGCGCAGAATCGTGCCCAGGTTGCCGGGATCCTGCAAGCCCGCTGCCACGACGAACGGGCCTTCGCTTGAGCGGTCGAGCAGTTGAGCGGCAGAAAGAGCCGGCAGTTTGAGCAGAGCCGCCACGCCCTGGGGCGCGTCGCTCGGCACGATCGAGTTGAAGAGCGCGTTCGGCAACACAAGGGTTTCGGTGCGAGCGCCGATCTGGGGCAGAAGTTTTTCGGCGAGAGGGCGGGCCGATTCGCTGAAGAATACGCTCTCCACATGCCGGCCGCTGCGCAAGGCTTCTTCGATCAGCTTGACGCCTTCGATGGCACACTCGCCCTGGGCGGTCACCTCGGCGCGGCGGAAGGCGAGCCGCAATTCCTTCAGCCTCGGGTTGTGGCGGCCGGCGACGGGGCGCAAACGGTCCGCTGGACTGTGAGTTCGCGCGGCCTTCGCGTCTTGCTTCATGGGTTGGTTCCAAGATCAGGATGTATGGTACATTTCATTGTTTGCACGGACAATCTTTATACCGACAATGTCATACGCCGACAATCGGGAAGGAACCAGAGTGCGCGCGGAAATCCTGAAAATTGATGCGGTAACGCCCGAAGCTTCGCTGATCAAGTACGCCGCCGAGCAGATTCAAGCCGGGCAGGTGCTGGGCATGCCGACCGATACGTTCTACGGTTTGGCGGCGGACCCGTTCAACCTGCGCGCGGTGGAGCGAGTCTATGAGATCAAGTCGCGTTTGCGGCACAAGCCCCTCTCGCTGTTGATCGAGAACGTGGACCAGGCGGAGGAGTTTGCCGGTCCCTTGCCGGACGATTTCCACCTTCTGGCGCGGCGTTTCTGGCCGGGGCCGCTTACCATGATTGTGCCGGCGGCGTCGCATCTGCCGCTGAAGGTAACCGCGAACACGGCGAACGTAGCCCTGCGCGTGCCCGCGGCCGAGATTCCGCTGGCGGTGGTGCGGGCAGCGAAAATTCCGATCACGGCGACCTCCGCCAACCTGAGTGGCGCTAAGGAATGCACGACCGCCGAGGAGGTGCAGGAACAATTGAAAGGACGCATCTCGATGATCGTGGACGGCGGGAAGTCTCCGCGGACCATTTCATCGACCATCGTGCACTTCAAGCAAGACGGTACCTGGCAGATTTTGCGCGAAGGCGCGATTCCCACCAAGGATATTATCGAAGCGTTGTCGTGAATGAGGTCTCAGGTTTTAGGTCTTAGGAAAGACGCTCTATAAACTTGTTGACATCACAGGCAGGTGGGATTTGGATTTCCTGCGATCTGCGGTCTGTTCTCCCTTTTGAAACCTTGAAACCTGGCTCCAAATTGATGCGTCCCTGGCCGCTGTTGTTGCTGGCGGCGGGGGGAGCGCTGTTGCTGTTTTTCGGCGTTACCGGCTTGCGCATTGTGCACGCGGCCGCCGAAGCGCCCGCGAAAAAAGCGGATGTGATCGCCATTTTCGGAGCGGCCGAGTATGCGGGCCGTCCTTCGCCTGTGTACCGCGCGCGCCTCGATCACGCGTACGAACTGTTTCAGAAGGGAATGGCTCCGGTGGTGATCACGACCGGCGGGGCGGGACAGGACCCGGACTTCAGCGAGGGCGGCGTGGGGCGGGACTATCTTTTGCGGCGCGGGGTTCCGGAGCGGGCGCTGATCGCGGAGACGCAGGGCTCCGATACGGCGCAGTCGGCGGCGCGGGTCGCCAACATCATGCGCGCCAACGGCATGCACAGCTGCATTGCAGTGAGCGATGCGTATCATGTATTCCGCATTCGCGCCTTGCTGGAACACGAAGGCGTGCAAGTCGAGTTGGCGCCCAGGCCCGAGTCGCGTCCGCATCCGCTTTGGGAGCGATTCGAGGCGGTGATGCGCGAGGCGATGAGCTACCTGGTATGGAAGCTTGGGATGACTTAGAAGCCGCAGCTCGCAGCTTCTTCCTACCAACCCATCTTTTCTCGCAAGCTCGTGACATGCGCCACATGATGGCGTCCGTGCCAGGAGTAGAGGGCGAGAGTTTTTTCCAGCGACATCGGGCCGAGTTCAGAATGGCGGAAGGTACGTTTCCATTCCGCGTCGGTGAACTCGCGGAGCATCAGCATCCAGCGCTGGTGCAGGGAATCGAGCAAAGCGAGCGACACTTCGATGGGGGCGTGCTTGGCCTCGGGCAACTCGGCCCAGAGGTTCTCCATGTAGGGCTTGATGGTGGGCTCGTCTTCGGTGAGCGCGAGCTTGAACCGAATGTAAGAGTTCATGTGGCTGTCGGCGACGTGATGGGCCACCTGGCGCGGCGTCCAGCCACCATCGCGGTAGGGAGTATTCAGCTGCTGGTCGGAAAGTCCTCGGAGCGCGGCGCGCAAGCGCGCGGGAGTCTGCTCGATGTCGGCCAGGCATTGCTGCTTCTGTTCTGCGGTCAGGGGGCCACTGTAAGAAAATTTTCCGATCGGATAGCGCGGGTCAGACATGAATACTCCTCCGCGTGGGTAGATGATTTTGGAGCGAAAAGCGGTGCAGAAAAAACGACTAGCGCACCATGGCCAGGATGCGAACGGGGGCCTTGCCGGGTTTCTTGTTTTTTGCCGGGGCGACGATGATGAGCGAGCCGGTCGCAGGCAGCGAGGTGAAGCGCGCGGCTCCTTCGAGCACATAGCTGCCATGCAGCGCGAGTTGCCGCGCCAGGGTGCGGTCGGAAGTCAAATCCACAGGCGTATCGACAGCAAAGGCAAAGCCGATCGTGTAGCGAGCATCGACGAGGAACAGAGCCGCGTCGCGAGCAATGGGAAACGGCGCGGTTGATAGATCATTCGTTGACAGTGCGTCGTGCGAGTCGGCGCGGCGGATGGCGACGACGGCCCCTTGCGGAATCGCACCGTGCTGCGCTTCCCAAGCGGCGATATCGTCGAGAGAGATCTGGGGGCTGCCGTCGGGCGCTCGGTTCAAATCCACCACTACCAGCGGGGCGATCAGGCGATCGGGCGGAATCTGGCCCGCGGTCCAAGTCCCGGGAATCAGCGTGGCGGGAGCAATGATGCGGGTTCTCGACTCCGCGGCCGTGGCCTGAGGCGCCGCCGCGGTTTGCCCATCGGTCAGGTCCACCACGTGCGAATAGCGATCCGGCTGCTTCGGACCGGGGCGCCGGTCGGCGAACAGCAGAATGGCGAGAACCAGAGCATAGGCGATGATGAAACTGCGGATTCGCATTCAAGTCCTAGCTGGAAATAGTTAAAACGTAAGTCTTGCCTGTATTGTTGCCCGCCGGGATTACAACTTCAATCCTCCGGTGGACATGACCTGTCGGTCGCGTGAAATGGCCCCAGATTTCACCCCATGCCAATCAGTCGTATTCGACTACAAAACTTTGGTTTCCGATTCATCATTTCGGTCAAGACGCCCAAGCGTTAGAATACAGTCAACTCATCCATTAGTTCTCCAGGCCCATCGCAATCGCCGATTTCGATTCCGGCTGGGGCGCCCATGCCTGCTGGCAGGAACTGAGGATTCAGGAACCGAGGATTCAGAAGTAGAGGATCAATGTTCGGCCACGAAGAAAAAGTTTCCACGCTCCGGCTCACCGCCGTGCAGTACGTTGTGCTGTTTATTTTTCTTCTGTTGGCGTACCGGCTGTGGCTGCTGCAGGTGATGCAGAGCAGCGACTACGCTTTGCTGGCGGAGAAGAACCGCGTGCGCAATGTGCCGATTCTGGCGCCGCGCGGCAAGATTCTGGATCGCGAAGGCCGCATCATCGTCGATAACTACCCCTCGTTTTCCGCGCTGCTGCTGCGCGATTCCTCGCGCGATCTTGTGGCCGATGCGGATCTGATCGCCCAAGGCTTGCACCTGAATGCCGACGAAGTGCGGTTGCGCATCAAGCGCACCGCGTGGATGCCGCAGTACCAGCCGATCTTCCTGAAGGAAGACATCACACCCGACGAACTGGCCTTCATCGAGGCGCACAAGAACGAGCTGCCGGAACTGGAAACCATCATGGCGCACCGGCGCTTGTATCCGCGCAACGGCTTCATGGCGCACCTGATCGGTTATGTCGGCGAAGTGACCGAGGACATGCTCAACCAGCCGCAGTTCGAGCTCTACAACCCCGGCGACGTTGTGGGCGTGAGTGGAGTGGAGAAGCAATACAACAGCATCCTGATGGGCAAAAACGGATTCCGGCGTGCGATCGTCAACAGCCACGGGCGCGAAGTTGGGCGGCTCGACGAAACCCCCGCCGAACCCGGCAAGCAGCTGAAGCTGACCGTGGACCTGGATTTGCAGATCGCGGCGGAAGAGGCCATCGAAGGCAAGAACGGCGCGATTGTGGCCATGGATCCGCACACCGGAGAAATTCTGGCCATGGTGAGCCGTCCGACTTTCGATCCCAACGATTTCAGGATGAGGATTTCACGGGACGAGTGGAACAAGCTGATCGACGATCCCGACAAGCCGCTGCTGAACAAGGCGATTCAGGCCCAGCTCGCGCCCGGCTCGACGTTCAAGGTCATTATGGCGACCGCCGGCTGGCAGGAAGGGATTGCCCAGACCCTCCACGTGCACTGCAACGGGGGCGCCACGTTCTATGGCCGGCGCTTCGGATGCTGGGTGAAAAGCGGCCACGGCGAGGTCGAGATCACGAAAGCGATCTACCAGTCCTGCGATGTTTTCTTTTACACGTTGGCGGAAAAACTCGGCATCGACCGCATCGCAAAATACGCGACTGCGTTTGGGCTGGGGCAGAAGACCGGTATCGACCTGCCCAACGAAGTGACCGGGGTGATGCCCTCGGAAGAATGGAAGATACGCAATTTCAAGCAGAAGTGGTTTGCCGGGGAAACGATTTCCGTGGGCATCGGCCAGGGTGCGGTGGCGATCACTCCCGTGCAACTGATGCGTGCCGTGGGCGCCATCTCGATGGGTGGCCGCATGGTGGTCCCGCACGTAATCAATCCGACGAACCTGCCGCCGGGGTTCGTTGAGACCACGCACTATACGGAAGTGAAAGAGGTTCCGATTGACCCGACGGGATGGAACACAATTACCGACGCGTTGAGCCGGGTGCTGTTGCCGGAAGGCACGGCTCCGTCGGCGCACATTCCGGGAATCGATATTGCCGGCAAGACTGGGTCGGCGCAGATTGTTTCGCTGGCCCTGCGCGCGAAGCACCAGAACAGCTCGGAGTTCGCTCAGAACGGATGGTTTGTGGGATTCACGCCTCGTCGCAATCCCGACATCATCGTGTGTGTGCTGTTCGAAGGCGGCGAGCACGGGAAACTGGCGGCGCGGTTGGCGACCCAGGTCATCAAGGCTTACGTGGATAAACAGCGGCGGCAGCCTACGAAGATGGCGGCAGGCTCGGGCAAGGTGGAAATCGGCAGCCTGTGGACCGATCCCGGCGGCGCTGACGAAGACGGCACGAAGGACGGTGCGAACAGGAACGAAGACCGTCTGCAGGGAGGCCGCTTCCTCGTTGACGTCGCGCAAAAGACAGTTCCGTTGGCAGTTGCCGCGCCCGGCGTGCACTGACTGACAACTGCTGATAACTGATAGCCAAGCCCCGCTCGTGATACGTTAACTCTGAAAATGAAGGCTGCTGCCCAACTGGCTCTCGACGCCGCATCTGTGCGCGGGGTGACTTATGCCGACGCGCGCACGGTGTCGACCCGCAACCGCTCGCTGACCACCAAGAACGGACGCGTCGGTCATGCCTCGGAGTCCGAGTCGCTGGGCATCGGCGTGCGCGTCATTGCGGAAGGCGCGTGGGGATTTGCCGCTTCCGCGGACTTGAGCCGCGCCGCGGTGGAAGCGGCAGCCGCCCGGGCGGTCGACATTGCCCGGGCCTCGGCACGCGTGAAAAGGGAAGATGTAAGACTGGCTCCCGAACCCGCCGCGGTGGCGGAGTGGACGACTCCCTACAAAGTCGATCCGTTCACCACGTCGGTCGAGCAGAATCTGGATTTGTTGCTGAAGGTGGATGCGGAACTGCGGTCCGTCGCCGGCGTTACGCTCGCCGAAACCGGCATGAACTTTCAACGCGAAGAGTCGTGGTTTCTTTCTTCCGAAGGCGCTCGCATCCATCAGACAAAATATTCGACGGGCGCAGGATACGCCGCGTATGCGTTTGCCGGTTCGGAGATTCAGAAGCGGTCCTATCCGAACTCATTCGGCGGGCAATGGCAGAACCGCGGCTATGAACTGATCGAAGAAATGAAATTGCTGGAGAATGCCCGGCGCATCGCCGAAGAAGCCGTCGCGTTACACCATGCGGACCAATGCCCGGAAGGGACGGCGACAATTATTCTGGACAGCTCGCAACTGGGCTTGCAGATTCACGAATCTATCGGGCATCCGATTGAGCTGGACCGCGTGCTCGGCATGGAAGCAAATTTTGCGGGCACATCGTTTCTTACGCTGGAAAAGCTGGGGAATCTGCGCTACGCGAGCGATTTGGTCAACGTCGTAGCCGACGCCCGGCAGGAGCACGGTCCGGGCCTCGGAACCTTCGCCTATGACGACGAAGGTGTAGCCGCGCAGTCGACGCCCATAATCACGAATGGCCGCTTCACCGGATATCTTAGTTCGCGCGAAACCGCTCACACCATCGGCGCCACGCGCTCCGGCGGAACGCTGCGCGCCGAGGGTTGGAACCGGCTGCCCATGATTCGCATGACCAACGTCAGCATTCTGCCTGGCGAGAAGCCGCTGAGTCTGGAACAGCTGATTGCCGCGACCGACGATGGCATCTACATGCAGACCAACAAATCCTGGTCGATTGACGACAAGCGCTACAACTTTCAGTTCGGATGCGAGATCGCGTGGGAGATCAAGCACGGCAAGCGCGGGCGGATGCTGAAGAATCCTTCGTACTCCGGGATCACTACGGAGTTTTGGAATTCGATGGACGCGATTTGCTCGCGCGACGAGTGGACGCTTTGGGGAACTCCGAATTGCGGCAAGGGCCAGCCGCAGCAGGTCATGGGCACGGGGCACGGGGCGAGTCCGGCGCGGTTCCGGAATATTCGCGTCGGCTCAGCGTACCGAGGGAGCTAGTTCACCACAGAGACACAGAGACACAGAGAAGAACAAAGAATGCTTACGCGAGAAAAGGCTTCCGATATCTTCGACCGCATTCGCCGCTTGTCTTCCGCCGGCGAGGTCGAAGCACTCTTCATGGGCTCCCGCTTTGCCCTGACTCGCTTCGCCAACAACGCCATTCATCAAAATGTCGAGGAAGAGAACTCCATCGTTTCGATCCGCACGAATTTTTCCGGTCGCACGGCGCGCGCCACCGCCAATCAGTTTGACGACGAGAGTTTGCGGCGGGCGGTTGTTGCTTCAGAGAATCTTGCGAAAGTGCAGGCGCCGGATCCGGACTTGTTACCCATGCCTACGGCGGAAGAGGCAAATTCCGGGGACGAATCCGCGGACAAGAGTGTCCGCGCCACACGGTTTTTTGAGCAGACGGCCGCGATTACTCCGGCCGATCGCGCCGAGGTGGTCAAGAGCATCGTGTCGGTTGCCGGCAAACACAAGCTGACGACGGCGGGCATCTATTCGACCTCGGAATCCGCCGAAGGAATCTTCAACTGTCGTGGATTAGCGAATTGGCATCGCCAGACGCTCACGGAGATTTCCATCACCATGCTGGGCGACGATTCTTCCGGCTGGCAGAAATTGAACTCGCCCGATGTGCGTAAGCTCGATCCTCGGTGGCTGGCGGAGACGGCGGCACGGAAGGCGGTCGAGTCGGCCCATCCGCGGGAGATTGCGCCGGGGAAGTACACGGTAATTCTTGAACCGGCCGCGGTGCTCGACATCGTTGGCTTCATGTTCTGGGACTACAGCGGCGTCGCGATTCTCGACCAACGCTCGTTCTTAAACGACCGGATCGGCACGCAACTATTCGGCGAGAACATCAACATCTGCGATGACGCGGCACATCCGCTGCAGGCAGGTTCGCCGTTCGATGGCGAGGGCATGCGACGCCAGCGCGTGCCACTGGTCGAGAACGGAGTAGTCAAGCGCGTGGTGTATGCGCGCGGTACGGCGCGGAAGATGAAGAATTCGGAGTACGCGGCCAAGGTCGGCCCCATCGAACCGACCGGGCATGGATTTCCGCTGCCCAATGAAATGGGCGAGATGCCCATGAACATCGTTTTCGGCGCGCCCGAGAATCCGCAGACCGTCGAGCAAATGATCGCCTCGACCGAGCGCGGCGTGCTGGTCGCGCGCCTGTGGTACATCCGCGAAGTCGATCCGTACGAGAAGATCGTGACTGGCATGACGCGCGATGGGACATTCCTGGTGGAGAACGGCAAGATCCAGTGTGGTCTGCGCAATTTTCGCTTTAATCAAAGCCTGATTTCGATGCTGTCGAATGTTGATGCGATGAGCGCCCCGGTTCGCGCCGCTGGAGAAGAATCGTTCGACATGGTGGTGCCGGCGATGAAGGTGAGGGAGTTTAACTTCACGGAGGCGACAAAGTTCTGAGCAGAGAGCATTCAGCACTCAGCATTCAGCACTCAGTTCTCCCGCCGATCCGCCTCGACCTTCTTGATGAGGCCGGCCAGCATTCTCTTGACCTCAACTGTGGACTGGTCGAGCTTTTCGTACTGTTCGCCAGGAAGGAACCCCAAGTCCTTGGCGAGCAGGAAGTGGTACTCAAGTTCGCTCGCCGATCCGGCGGCGATCTGCAGGAATCGTTGGAACTCGGCATTGCTGCCTTTGCCGCATCCCTCTGCAATATTGGCCGCAATCGAAGCCGAACATCGCCGAATCTGACTGATGAGGCCATAGATCTCTTGCTTAGGAAACTCCGCAGTACCCCGATAACTGGCTAGCGTAAGTGAGTGCGCTTTCTGCCAAACCATCAAATCCCTAAAGTTCTTCATGGCTTATCTCCGAAGCAGACACTGACTGCTGAGTGCTGACTGCTGAGTGCTGACTGCTGAATGCTATCACCTCCCCTACGCCCCTAAGTCCCTGTACCACCGGCACTTCGCCGCGATTGTTCCATGACCTACGTAACTTTGCATTGCAGATGCTGGGGTGTAATCTCTGCCTGAAATGTGCACATTCTCAGTCGAGTGATGCACGGCGCAAACCGGAAGGAAGGTCGACGCAAACGTGTCTGAAACCGCCAAGGGAAAGATTGCTGAAAGCAGCAAGAATCGACGGGGTTATATGGACGTGCAAGGCGCGCCGCGCTTTCCCATCAAACTGCCGGTGGCCTTGAAGTCGGCAGACGCCGGGTCTGGAGTCTGGGGAAAGTCGATCGAGACCGAGAACATTTCCGCCAACGGTGTGCTGTTCCGCATGGATGCCGATGTGCCTGTAGGTTCGGCTGTCGATTTTACGATTTCTCTCCCCGCCGATGTCGTCGGCGCGAAAGCCGACGTGCAGGTGGATTGCCGCGGGCGAGTGGTCCGCAGTTTTGAAGATGGCGGCCGCCGCGGAGTCGGCGTGGTCATTGATGAGTATCGTTTTGAGCGCCGGTAGTTTGCGTAGAGACGCGGCTTGCCGCGTCTGCCGATCGGCGGCACGACGAGCGCGACAGCTAGTGCGCAACAGGTAGTACGCGAAAAGAGGAGTAATGGGTAGCACTTCGGTCAGCATCGAGCCCGGCGATGGTTCTCAGCCGGACGACGGCAAAGGCACGATCCGCGTGATTGTGGCCGATACCCAGGCCATTTTCCGCGCCGGTTTGCGCAAGATCTTTGCTCTCGAGGACGACATCCGGGTCGTCGGCCAGGCCGAAAGCCTCGAACAAACCGTTGCCGCCATTCAAAAATTTTCCTCCGACGTTGTGATCTTCGAAGCGGCGCTGGCCCAGAATCCACTGGACGCGGTTTCCGATCTTCTCCGGCAAAATGCGAGCTGCCGCTTGGTGGTCGTGCTGCAGGAGCCGGACCAGGAGATGACGCTCGACTTGTTCCGGCGCGGCGCCCATGGCATCGTTTCCCGCGAAGTTGAACCGGAAATGCTGGTGGAATGCCTGCGCAAAGTCGCCCAGGGTGAGTCTTGGCTCGACAGTCGCGCGGTGGCCTGGGTGCTGGAAGCCTATCGCTCCCAAGGGCTGCGTCCGGCAGGGTCGCGTCCCAAAGTGTCGCTCACCCCCAAGGAGTCGCTCATCGTCTCCGGCGTTACCCAGGGGATGAAGAACAAAGAGATTGCCCTGCGCGTGGGCACCACCGAGCAGGTGGTCAAGAATTATCTCCGCAAAGTTTACGACAAGCTGGGAGTCGCCGACCGTCTGGAACTCGCGCTCTACTGCCTGAATCACCGCGTGATTGAGGGCGCCGGCGTCGGTCAGGCCAAGCCCCAACCCGCCCAACCCGCTCAACCCGCTCAACCCGCCCAACCCACCAACGGGGACTCTGCGACGGCCCCGGAAACCCCCAATGCGGCGGCGGCTGCTGCTGCAGGATCCCGCTCCTGATTCTTTTCTTCGAGTACAATCCTTTCTTGAGTTCTCAGTTCTCAGTTCCCAGTCAGAACCGTTGTGTTTTTCACTGAGAACTGGGAACTGAGAACTGGGAACTATCCCCAAGCGCGAGGCAACCATGAAAGGCGACGCAAAAGTCATTGCCATCCTGAACGAAGTGCTCAAAGCCGAGCTCACCGCCATCAACCAGTATTTTCTTCACGCCGAGATGTGCGACAACTGGGGCTATGAACGGATGGCCAAGCACACCCGCAAGGAATCCATCGAAGAGATGCATCATGCCGAAATTGTGATGGAACGTATTCTGCTGCTCGATGGCGCTCCCAACATGACCGACTATTTCAAGATCAATATCGGTCAGACCCTAAAGCAGCAACTGGAGAACGATCTGCAGCTCGAATACACGGCCGTGAAACGCCTGAACGACGGGATCAAGGCCAGTGTAGCCGCCGGCGACAACGGTTCGCGCGAGCTGATGGAAAAGATTCTGCTCGATGAAGAACACCACATCGACTGGCTGGAAGGCCAGCTCCACGCGATCAAAGAAATGACCTACGAGAACTACCTGGCCCAGCAGTTGCACAAGCCCGAGGAGAGCTAGTAACAGTTGCCAGTCGCCAGTCGCCGGTTGCCAGTGGCCGGTTCTCGAACTTACTCAGACTCGGGCGTTGAATTGCACTGCCTGGCCAACTGCTAGAATCATTACGAGCCCTTCGCGTGCACTTCGCATGGCGACGGAGAGATGGCCGAGTGGCTGAAGGCGCACGCTTGGAAAGCGTGTTTACTCGAAAGGGTAACGTGGGTTCGAATCCCACTCTCTCCGCCAGTACTTTAGTTATCTAGTACTTGCAAGCCGGTGATACCTATACTGATACTCATATTCAGTGAGGTGGTCACCGATGAATCGCGAAGTCAATCTCACCAAAAGAGTCCAGACCCCGCATGGATGGCGGTATTGCCGCGTTGTCCTCTCCGCCAATGGGCGGGTAAAGCCCGATCTCGTTCTCGTTAACGGCAAGCAGGAAACCCACAAGGAAGGCGCGTATTACCTCGAATGGCGAGAGGGCTCGAAGCGGGTGCGGCTTTCGGTCGGCAAAGACCCAGCCGACGCTAGTGCCCGACGCCAGCGCAAGGAAGCCGAACTGAATGCTGTGAACAACGGCGTCACAGTCGTGCCTGACGGCCAGAATGGGAACAGGTCAATAGCCGCGGCCGTAGCCGATTTCCTCGACGAAACGAAGCTCACGAAGAAGCCGAAGACGCTGGCAGCGTACTCGACGGCCCTTGCCTACTTCGTCGAGTCCTGCCACAAGCTCAATCTTGAAGAAATCGACCGAAAGGACCTGCTGAAATTCTCTGCGTTCCTGCGAGACGACAAAGAACAGGCTCCGCGCAGCTGCTGGAACAAGTTTGCGACTGTCATGTCCTTCCTGAAGGCGCACGGGATTCGTGGGCTGGTAGGCAAGAATGACTGGCCGCGGTACACGGAAGAAGAACCGGAGATCTACGAGCAGGAAGAATTGAACAAGCTGTTTGCAAAGTGTGGCCCAGAGGAACGGCTCTGGTACGAGTTTTTCC
>PKXK01000123.1 GCA_003132325.1 Acidobacteriaceae bacterium | reverse complement strand
TCGAGCAGGTTTCTAACGATGGTGTGGCAGCGCTTGGTTTCCTTTTCGATACGTTCTAGGTTTTCCCGGATTCTGCCTTCCGCCGGCACCTGCTGCATGATCAGACGGCTGAAGAGGAGAATGCTGCCGAGCGGGTTGTTGATTTCATGCGCCACTCCGGCAGCGAGCTGCCCGACCATGGCCAGACGATCTGAACGCATCAACTTTTCATGAGTCTGGCGGCGGAGTTGCTGGTCGCGTTCTCGGATGGCAGAGGTCATCGCGTTGAAGGAATTGCGCAGGACCTCGATCTCGATCGGGGCTTGTGGGTCGGGTTCGAGGTCCCGCGGAGACACACCTGCGGCCAGCTTCTCGGTTGCAGCAATCAAGGAGTTCAGCGGCTTCATGATTGAACTCGACAACCCATAACTCATGAAGATAGCTAGGAGCACCGCAACCAGGGTCACGCCAAACAGAATCTCCACTGCCTGGTGTTCCGTCTTATTGAATTTGCGCTCGAGAAGTCCCAGGCCCACAGCGCCAATCACGGCGCCCTGCGGGTCGCGAATGGGTTCGTATGCAGTCAGGTACCAGTCATCCACTNNGGACATGCTTGTATACCTCCTCGGAGACGAGGGTGCCAAGGGCCCGTCCCCCTGAGGGTGTTGTAGCGCTGGTTGCAATCCGCTTGTCGCGGAGAAAAATGGAAACGATGGCGACGTCATGCCCATCGTATTGTTCTTCCCGATAAAGATTGCTTAGGATGCGATCGGTGATCGCATTCCGTCCGTTGAGCAGTTCAGCTCCGCAAAGCACGCCGAGAAGCTTCCCATCATCGCCCACCACCGGTACTGCTGCGGCCGCGAACAACCCGTCGGAGACGTTGCCATGCCGCTCCGAGCCGGCGTGGGGGGTTGAGACGATATCAATCCGTGCGCGCTCCACCAATTTGGGACTCTCTCTTGCCAGTTGATCGGCCGGAAACACGACCATTGACGAGACCTCTTTACCCTGTCCGAGAACCTGTTCCACCATAGTTAAAATGCCAGCTACTTCAATTTTGTGTCCCTCGTTTTTCACTGGGAGGAGGGTCTGGCCATGCGCATCGGTCAGGATCAGGATGTCCAAACCTTCACTTTGGCGGATTGACTCCAGCGTGTCGGCCAAGCTCGCAGTATCGCCTCGCTCGATATGCTGCCGGAAGATGGACTGCTGTGCCATAAGGCGAACAGCATCCGTGACATGAGAGACATGCTGTCGATAGACTTCGAGCGCGGCACTCAGGTCAACGGCAAGAACATCTTGCACTTGCGGCAGGCTCCGGTGGATGAGCCCGACACCGAGCAAGGACCACACAATGCCGATAAGGAGAATCACTGCGACAAAAGAGAGAAGGATTCTGCCACGCAGTGTCAACTTGGACGACAGAACGGCCAGGCCACGCCTCGCGGCATTCTGCGACATCTCACGCTCTAGGCTGCGACGCAAGGGGTGGTCTCCTTTCGGTGAATTGTCGTCCCGTCGTTGATGCCATCCTGCCGCAATTCAGGCATCACACACCCTGATGAAGCGACGACCCGACGGACGTTAGTCCTGACCGGCTTTGGCCTTCACTCACCGCCCTGGTCCGAACCGTGAGAACTGGGCAATTTGCGAAGGAAATGATCTCGTAGGCCCGATCGCGAAGATGGGTGGCCCAGGGTTCTCCCGGCCGTACCTCCATGACGATGAGGTCGGCTTTAATTTCTTCCGCTACCCAGAGAATACGAGCAGAGGGGTTTCTGCCCGTCTCAATGCGCAGCACCGGTTCGATGGCAAGATCGGCGCCCTCGGGGAGAAGATTGCTAAGAATCTGGCGATAGGACTTCAACCATTCATAATCAGGCTTCTTGGGTTCATCTTGTTCGACGACATGCAACAGCATGACTTGGGCTGCATGGTGGCTGGCGAGTGAGAGCGCATAATCCAAGCCACAATGAGATTCTTCCCGTAAATTCGTGAGATAGAGGATCTGCTTCAGTACGGGGCCCGATGAGTTGACGGTAACGTGCGGTCCCACGGTAAGGACGGGACATTTGCACTTGCGGAAGATTTCTTCCGCCACCGAGCCCAGGAGAAGCTTTTGGATCGTGGACTTGCCGCTCGTGCCCACCACGACCAAATCCATATGGTTTCGTCGAGCGATGTCCTCGATGACCTCCCAGACCTCGCCCTCGCGCACCGAGGTTTGGCAAGAAATGCCGTCGACCGTGGCCGCGATCGACTGCATCTCCTCTTCGGCGTTTCTCCGCACCTGTTCTTGGATTTGCGGATCTATTGCAGACGAGGTCAGATCAAGTGGGAGCGGTCGAGTTACATGTACCAGGTGGAGGGTGGAATGGAATCTTCGCAATATGGGTAGAACATAGGCCAGAGCCGACCGCGAAGAAGGCGAGAAATCAGTCGCGACCAAAACATTCTTCAAAGAGAGTTCGGTTGGAGTACTGAGCAGTGGCATATTTCTCCCTTCCGCCCGAAGCCGGAAATGACAATCCTCAACGCGATTCCTCCCGCGGCCCGTTATTGAGCGAGCTTCGGACCGCGTTGATCCGAAGTTTCCGGTTCAGCGTTCGGGCGGCCAACACAAACCTCCGCGGCACTTCAGCGACCAAACTGGTTCTGGGGTTCGGGCCTTTATTGGGAGGCAGTTGCGGCGAAACAGCATTGCATCAACGAAGAATGCGACGAGCCTACGTCAGAGTGACGATTCAGCGCGAGAACAGTTCCGCCCGCGAGATTCCCAGCTTACGCATTTTGGAGTTGAGGGTGGTTCGCTTCATACCAAGCTCCACTGCGGCGCTGGCAACCACGCCGTTGGCCTCTCGGAGGGCTCGCAGAATGGCCTCTCTCTCCGCGGCTGCGAGTGTCACGCCCTTAGCATTCTTGGTGGTGGCTGAGGCTACAGGATTCCTGAGCTCAGTGAGCGAAACATTCAACACTGGTCCGGGAGAGAGGATCACCGCCCTCTCGATTATGTTCTCCAATTCGCGGACATTCCCTGGCCAGTGCCAATGAGACAGAACTCGCATCGTTTCGGCGGGAATTCGCTCGATGTGTCTGCCCATCCTTCGCGCATGTTTATTCAGAAAGAAGTGAACCAGCAATGGAATATCGCCGGCGCGCTCACGCAGGGGAGGTACGTGGACCGGAAAAACATTCAGCCGGTAAAACAAGTCTTGACGGAATTTTGCCTCCGCCACCATTTTGTCGAGATCACGGTTGGTTGCCACCACGAGTCGCACGTCCACGTGAATTGTGCGTGTCCCCCCCAGCCGTTCAAACTCCTGCTCTTGGAGCACGCGAAGAAGTTTAGGTTGGAGTTCAAGGGGGATGTCGCCGACTTCGTCCAACAACAGCGTGCCTTGGTTAGCCAGTTCAACCCGACCGACCTTTTGTGCAATGGCTCCGGTAAACGCCCCTTTTTCGTGGCCAAAGAGCTCGCTTTCCAGCAATCCAGTGGGAATCGCCGCGCAATTCAGTTTCACCAGGGTGCGGTCACGGCGGCGGCTGAGATCGTGAATTGCGCGGGCGATCAGTTCTTTACCGGTGCCGGTCTCTCCCAGAATTAGCACGGTTGAATCCGTGCGGGCGACAGTACGCACTTGCTCCAAGACCCGCTTCAACGCAGGACTTTCACCCACGATCTCATCGAAGTTGTATTCGGTTTGAATCTCAGCTTCGAGATAGCCTTTTTCTTCCGCAAGTCGGTCTTTGAGTTCCCCAATCTGACGAAATGCCAGGGCGTTATCTACCGCGATGGCCACCTGGATTGCGACCTGACTGAGCAGAGCTACGTCATCTTGCGTGAAGCCGGACTCGCGGACGCTGCCCACGTTGAGGGTTCCCAACATCCGCTCTCGTCCCTGAAGTGGTAACCAGCACCCGGAGAGGATTCCGTCCTTGAGCAAAAGTTCTGTCGCTTTTGATGGGAAGTCACCTATGTCCAGACGATTCACTAACAGTGGTTTTCCGGTGCTAAAGGCTCTCCCGGCCTCCGAACCTTCAAGGGGAAAAACGATATCCTGCCGAATCGCACCTGGACCCCGGGGGAAATCGACGGCATGCAGCCGGAACCGATGCGATCCAGGATCGTAAAGACACAGACTCGAATAATCGAGCCGCATAACCCGCCGTATGCAGCCAGAAATCTGTGCGAGGAGCTCCTGAAGATCCAGCGCGCGCACCAGGGTGTTGTTGATCTCCAGCAGGAGCTTGAGCCGTTCATGTTCTTGGGACAGCTGCTCCTGACAGGTATTTTCGGTCGCACAGGTTTCGAGGTTGTTGTGATCGTTCAACCCATTATTCTACGGCGTCGGGCGGCGCGTCGTCACTCTGACGAGATCCAATCGTTTGGCAATGAGAGTCGGTTGAAACCAACCCGCCAGCGAACGCGGCTCCCAGCAAAGCCTGATTTGCCAACGGGTTGCGCAGGCGCTGGGTCTGACGTCTTTGGTTCGGGAAATGCAGTGAATCAGAGCGGAGCGAGCGCCGGTTGGAGAACGGAGGGTTTATGGACAGACTGGTAGGCATCCTTGATTTGCTTTTTGGTTGTCGTCACAAGCACCTGAGCCGGGTTTTCACCATCGATCAGCGGACCTATCGGGTGTGCTGTGACTGTGGGACAAGGTTTAAGTATT
>PKXK01000131.1 GCA_003132325.1 Acidobacteriaceae bacterium | reverse complement strand
GTTCCTCGGCGAACACATCTCCCGTCAGGGCGTAGGCCCGTGCCCGCGATCCGCCGCAGACTTCGCGGAATTCACAAATGCCACATTTGCCTTTCAAGTTCTTGCTGTCACGCAGAGAGACAAAGAGCGGCGAGTGCCGATAGATCTCCGTCAACGACTGCCGGCGTACGTTTCCGGCGGAGACGGGCAAGAACCCGCTGGGAAAAACTTCCCCAAGGTGAGAGATGAAGACGAAGCCCTTGCCGTCGTTGATCCCACGCGGGGCGCGCCCGATCCCGTCGGCGGTACTTGTGGCGAGCATCGGCGGGAGCGACTGGCCGTTGCCTTTCCGTTTTTCCTCTGTCCGGCGCTGCAGGAGGAAGCGGCGGTAGTGTTGCGCTTCCGTGCTCTTGATATCGAATTTCACCCGGCGCGACGTCTGGTGGAGTTTTTCAAAGACCTGCTCGAACTCCTCGGCGGAAATGAGGTCGATGGCGGAGCCGCGGCCGGTCGGCACCAGGAAGAAGACACTCCATAGCACGATATCGAGTTGCTCGAGCAGCGCGATGGTCGAATCCAAATACTGCAAGTTGTGTCGCGTAATTGTGGTGTTGATCTGAACGGGAAGCCCAATCTCACGCGCCCAGCGGACTGCGTTTAGGGTCCAATCGTAGGAACCGGGGACTCGCCGGAAAGCGTCATGAATTTCGGCAGTGGGTCCGTCCAGGCTAACGGCCAGCCGNNGAAATTCGCACGCCGTGAGTTGAAGCATATTCGACCAACTCGAAGATGTCGGGACGCTTCAGCGGATCGCCGCCGGTGAGCACAAAGACGGGGGCTCCCAGAGAAGCGACCTCGTCAATCAGGCGCTTGGCTTCGTCGGTGCTCAGTTCGAGCGCGCTGCGGATGGGTTGGGCACATGCGCGGCAGTGCACGCAGGCGAGATCGCAGGCCTGGGTTGTCTCCCAGATCACAACGAATGGGCGGTCATCAAAACTAAAATTAGAATTAAAGTCGAGTCTTGGNNCGCTCCTGACTGCTCTAATGACGACAGGTAGAGACTGACAGACGGATCCCAAGGTGCCTATGACTAATGTCACGGTCGAGATTTCAGGAGCGCGAGGAGCCAGGAAGATCGTGAACCTGCGCTGGACACGGTACTTTCTCCGCCGAGGCGCTCCGGTACAATAGCGATCGTGCCGGAATCCACAATCACACCTGGGCAGACGCTGGCGAAGGTTGCCATCTTCTCTGTGTTAACGGACAACGAGCTGGGTTTTCTTGCCCAACGCGCCATCCCGCGCCACTACTCGGCGGGCGAGACCGTGTTCGGTGAAGGCGAGCCCTGTTCCGGACTCTATGTTGTCGAGCAGGGCCAAGTGCGGATTTTCAAGAGCTCTGCCAGCGGACGCGAGCAGGTACTGAGTATTGATGGCCCGGGGAGTTCCATCGCCGAGTTACCCGTTTTCGATGGAGGGAGCTACCCGGCCTCGGCAGCCGCGATCGGCGATGCCACCCTTCTTTTCGTGAGCAAACAGGATTTTCAAGCACTGTGCCTTGCGCATCCGCAGGTTGCGCTTAAGGTGCTGCGGGTGGTCGGTGCGCGTCTACGCCGACTGGTTGGGATTATCGAAGAGCTTTCGTTCACGACCGTGCGCCACCGCCTGGCTTCCTTTCTCGTGCGTCTTGCCCAGAAGGAAGGCAAGCGCACCGCCGAAGGCGTGGAAGTCACCGTGCCCGTCAGCAACCAGGAATTGGCCTCGCAAATTGGCACGGTGCGCGAGCTGGTATCCCGCAATCTCTCGCGGCTGCAAGCCGAGGGAATGATCAAGATCGATGGCCGCAGCGTCGTGATCTGCGATTGGAAAGCCCTGGAAGCCGAACTGCAGTCTGCCGAGTAACCTCTTCAAAATTTAGTTTGCGATCGCCGTGACAAAAGTCATCGGCACGCTCCCGCCGCTCCGCTACCTTTGGAATATCAAGCGTGGCATCAGGCATGGAGCCGGGCCACGAGGAGAATTTCATGAGTATTACCGCTGAGAAAACCGTTCGCGAATTGGCCCTGGAAAACCCCGCCGCCACCCGAGTGTTTGAAAAGCTGGGCATCGACTATTGCTGCGGCGGCAACAAATCTCTGGAAGAAGCCTGCCGCACGGCGAATCTTCCGATGGACGAAGTGCTGGACTCGCTCGACCTGGCCGAGCAGTCGGCGCGCGCCGTCCAAAAGGACCGCAACTGGCCAACCGAGCCCCTGGCCGATCTGGTGGCGCACATTGTCACCACTCATCACAAGTACACCCGCGAGGAGATGGCGCGCCTCGGTCCGTTGTTTGATAAGGTGTGCTCCGTGCATGGGAAGAACCACGCCGAACTGCCGCAAATTCGCGCCAGCTTTCAGGGCTTGGCCCAGGAACTGACCCTGCACATGATGAAAGAAGAAAAAGTTCTGTTCCCGTACATCGTGAGGATGGAAGAGTCCGTCATCCAGAAGGAGCCGGTGCTGCCGTCGCCTTTCGGCAGCGTGCAAAACCCGGTGACGATGATGATGCAGGAGCACGACTCCGCCGGCGAAGCGCTGCGCGCAATGCGTGAAACCAGCGCGGGCTATACGCCCCCGGGCGATGCTTGCATCAGCTTCCAGACTTTGTACAAAGCCCTGGCAACGCTTGAAGCCGACCTCCATCAGCATATTCACCTGGAAAACAACATCCTCTTTCCGCGAGCGATCGCCATGGAAGCGGCGCACTAGGCGGCTGCGGCAAAACCCGCTTCCGACGCCCAGCCCCTAAAGGGGCATCCGATTTCAAAGAGTTTACGTCATCGCTAAAGCGATGACCTGATACGAAGCCGTACACTCTTTGCAGTGAATGTATTTACTACCTTTGCGCAGCGGCTGCCGTCCGCGCTAGACATACTATGCCTGTTCAAATCGGAGCCACGGCCCACAACTTTAGCGACCCCACCGGATTGCTGTCAGACTGCCACCGCCGCGTCGAGATGTTTCTCGGCACGCTCCAGGCGGTGGCGGAGGTCATTGATCGTTCTCCGGCTGAGGAAACCAGCCGGGGGTTGGAGTCTGCCTTGCGCTACTTTACGCAGGCCGCACCCAAGCATACGGCGGACGAGGAAGAGTCACTATTCCCCCGGTTGCGTCGGATCCACGATCCTGAAATCGAGTCTGCACTGTCAAAACTGAAACAGCTTGAGGATGACCATCGTTGGGCGGCCCCGCTGCACGCAGAGGTAGAACGCTTGGGAGCGCAATATCTTTCGACGGGTAGTCTCTCCAGTTCCGAAGTCGGGGAATTCCGCAAAGACGTTGCCCATCTCGCATCGATGTACCAGCAGCACATCCGCGTCGAGGAGAGCGTGGTGTTTCCTTTAGCAGCCCGGATGTTATCCCATGCCGACAAAATGGCCATGGCGGAAGAAATGGCGGGCCGGAGGAAAGTGAAGCTCGTAACCGAGTTGTCCTAAGAGTTCGTGGTGAGTGTTCGTGCCCAAGCTACAACACTCATGATTTGTCATCCTGAGCGAAGCGAAGGACCTGCTTTCTTGTCAGTGCAAGGGAACAGCACGTCCTTCCCCTTCGGCTGCGCTCAGGGTCAGGATGACAAAATTTGGCGCCGACTGACAGCTACGTAGAACTATTACAGAACTCCTACAATTCGCCTCCCGCATTTTTGAAACAATGAATATGCTGCTGCGGGTTTATCATGCGCAATTTTCCAGCGATTATTCAGGGCGGAATGGGTGCCGGCGTTTCCAGTTGGCGGCTGGCACAGGCCGTGTCCAAACTCGGCCAACTGGGCGTGGTTTCGGGAACGGCCCTGGATTCGATTCTCGCCCGGCGCTTGCAAGACGGCGATCCCGGCGGCCACATGCGCCGCGGTCTCGATCACTTTCCAATTCCCGAAATCGCCGAGCGTATTTGGCGGACGTATTACATACCAGGGGGGAAGACGGAAAGAGCGCCCTACAAGTCCGTGCCCTCGCATTCCAAAGACGCTCCTGTCGAACTGCAAGAGCTTTGCGTCGTCGCCAATTTTGTCGAAGTGTTTCTCGCGCGCGAAGGCCACAACAATCCAGTAGGAATCAATTATCTGGAAAAAGTTCAACTCCCGCATTTGGCTTCCATCTACGGCGCCATGCTCGCGGGCGTGGGCTACATTTTGATGGGGGCCGGTGTGCCCCTCAAGATTCCGGGAGTCCTCGATCGTTTCGCAAATCACGAACCCGCCACCTATCTCCTCCAGGTCACCGGGGCGCAAGAAGATGACGACCGAACCATGTTCTTCGCGCCGAAGCAGCTCTTCACCCCGAATGACGGGCGTGATCTCCCACCACTCTCCCGGCCGAAGTTCCTAGCCATTATCGCCTCCAATACCCTGGCGACCACCATGCTGAAGAAAGCCGACGGCGTGGTGGATGGATTCGTGATTGAGGGATGGACCGCTGGCGGCCACAACGCGCCGCCTCGCGGCAAGCTCCAACTGGACGCAGCCGGAGAAGCGATCTACGGCGAGCGCGATCAAGTCGATTTGGAAAAAGTCAGCGCTCTGGGCGTCCCGTTCTGGCTGGCCGGAGGATACGGCTGGCCCGAGAAGTTGGCCGAGGCCCTGGCCGCCGGAGCCGCTGGCGTGCAGGTGGGGACGGCCTTTGCCTTCTGCGAGGAATCGGGCCTGCGAGACGACTACAAGCAAGCACTTTTGGCAAACGCCGTTTCTGGCGACGCTCGCGTGTTTACCGACTTGGTGGCATCCCCGACCAATTTCCCCTTCAAAGTGGCGCGATTGGAAGGCACGGTTTCGGAGCCCGAGGTCTATGCCGCCCGGCCCCGAATCTGCGATTTGGGCTATCTGCGGGAATCCTACCGGACGCCGGAAGGGACCATCGACTACCGCTGCTCGGCCGAGCCGGTGACCGTTTATGTTTCGAAGGGCGGCAAGGCGGAGAATACTGTGGGAAGGAAATGCCTCTGCAATGCCCTGATGGCGAATATCGGCCATCCCCAGGCGCGCAACGGCAAGTTCGTTGAAGATGGCATGGTCACCTCCGGAAACGACCTGATAGGAATCAAACGCTTCTTGCCGCCCGGCGCCTCCACATACACCGCGGCCGACGTGATTGCGAACCTGTTGCTCGGCGCCAGAGCTAGAGTGGTGCGTGAGAACTTAACCTTGGCGCTCTCGTCCTCAAGCCCAACAAAACTGTCATCCTGAGCGGAGCAGGAACTTCACGAAGTGAAGTTTCTGCGGAGTCGAAGGACCCCTACATGCTTCGCGCTGCCCGCCATCAGTTCGGCGAGCCACTTCTCAAAAAGCGTGAGAAGTGGCGCACCCTCAATGTTAAACAAGCCCGCGCTATACTTACCCGCTAAAGTGGCCCACCCGCCGACTGTGAACGAATTTGGGTCGAAGATTGAAATCTCCGGGTATCAAGGTGTCAAGGACGCAAAGGGCAACGTCGCCCTGCGCTCCTTCAAGGATGTCTACGGAATGAATTTGACTCTTGAACAAGGCTGGATGGGCCAGACACTATTTCAAGACCGGGGAGGACCCTACGTCGATCAAGCAACATACACGGACAGAGGAACCACCGAAGTAGAGGTAGGATCAGATTATGATTCTGTGACGAGAGCAGGGACGGTCTATCATGAGCTGACGCATGTGCTGCTCGGAGACTTTGGGCGATCGGCGTCAAAGGGGGTACATGGTGCTCCCGGCGTAGACGATGCGACTGACGCTGCTCAACAAGAGGCTGAGAAGAATGCTAAGGAGCACTAACGAAATGACTTCATTGCT
>PKXK01000101.1 GCA_003132325.1 Acidobacteriaceae bacterium | reverse complement strand
TTATGAGATAGGTTCTAGTTTCTTTAGCGCCGCTCGATATATTCTGTTCGCTAAGAGATCAGCCGCTTGTAAACCAGGAGTCTCCGCAGCTGGCGGATTCAACAATGTTCCGCCTAGTCGATTCCGCATTGCGAGTTCTATGCGTTCGTCGACCATCAAGAAGTTGTAAAGCTCTGCCGCGTACCCTTGGAAAGTTCTGTCGATACCCACAAAGTAATGCAATTTTTCAGCGTTCGACAACTGGGCAGATTTCAACGCGCAAAATTGAAATGGCAAATAGTATGGCTTGCTTGGACAGCCAGAAGTTTCTACATCTCCGGTTATGCTGAACCTAGCTCCGGTATGCCACTGCCTACTGACCAACGGCAGCGCCAGAAAATCATCGACTACAACGCCATAGCCAATCGGAAAGACGCGATTTCTGATAATGCATTGAAGCAGCCGCTCAAGAAATCTATTTGCTTTCTCGTCGGCCCAACCTATGTACCTACCTACCCGCTCTTGGTTTTCGTTTCGAGCAAAGAATCGTTTTGCATGAAAACCTTCGCCATCTAGTTCTGGATAATCCGAAAGTATTTTCTTCCACTGGTTCTCGAAGACTCGCCACGCTGGCTGAGTTCCATAAAAGCCAGCGACAACACATACCTTCGCTCCGTCATGAATGCCGCTTTCGTCGAAATAGGCTTCCATCATCACGAAGCGATTTCTCCATCTCCTACCGCCGCGAGGGTGAACTAGAGAAGCCAATATATCAATTTGCTTTTTTTGTGGGTAATTCCGCACTCATAGATGCCCGCTTTCTTGCTAACGTACACCGATAGCTGCCCTGTCACGGTCATTCGACCGTATCACAGTTGGGTTAGGCAAGTCTATTGATGCCCTCCTAAGTCTTTGATTCCACAAGACCGGAGGAGGAGGGTACCCAACCCAATCCTCAGTCGTCGTCCGGGTCCGTCGGCGGCGTTTTGTCGTTCAGAAAGAACTGCGCATCCAAAGCTGACGGGATCTGCTGAAACGGCAACGGAGTCTGATTCATGTCGAAGCAATCGGAAAGGTCGTCCGCCGCCGCATCCGCGTAGCCGAGCGATGGCAGGCTGAATATGCCTTCGATGAACTTCAAGATGCTGCCGAAATCATGCTGGTTCTTGGAAATGTATTTCGCTTTCGCATACGGCGAAACCACAATCAGCGGCACCCGGAAGCCATAAATATAGCCGCATCCCCACTGCGCACAATTCACCAGCACTTGCGGAGGCGCAACGTGGTCGTACCAGCCTCCCCAATCGTCCCACGTAATGAAGATCGCCGTGTTCCCCCAATACGAGCTGTTGCCAATCGCGTTCACCACAGACGCCACCCACGAGGGCCCCTGGTTGCTGTTGACACCCCCTGCGTGATCCGACGCCTGACCCGTCGGAATCACCCAACTCACGTCCGGCAGTTTTTGGTTGGTAATGTCCCTAAGGATCTGCGTCTGATCGAGGATCACATGGTTAGTGAAATCCGCTCCCCCGCAGNNCCGCGCGCATAACCCGAGGAAGTGTAGTACCGCCAGGTAGCGCCTTTCGCCTCGAGCAGGTCGGTCAGCGTTGGATGTTCAAAGCACGGATAGATCGCGGCGTTGGAGGTTTCGCTGCCGGTTGGATCGATCAGCGTAATCGTGGTTCCCGCGGGCGCGTCGCATCCGCCGTCGGGCTGGCCGATGTTGTGTGGATTCTCCGAGACAAACAAGTTGCTCCCCGCCGTTGGAGCCGAAGTCCCGGAAATAATGAATTGATGCGCCGGCAAGCTGGGCCCCTGGTTGGTCTGGAACATGCGGTCGGCGAAGGTGTACTGCTCGGCCAACTGCAAGTAGGGTTGCACATGCGCCGGGTTGACGTAAGCAAACGTGCACTCCGTCATACCCGTAGGACAACGAACCCCAATCTTGTCCGCCCCATCCATCTGGCATTGAGGAGGATTGACGTTGGTATTGAGGTCACACATAGCTTTGAACGCAGTGTGACTGTGGTCGGGATCGTAGGTCACGCCCAGATTCACTTCCTGCAGCGGGACGATATTGTGATTCGAGTCGGTTCCCTTTTGGGCAAGGTCGTACTGCCCAGCACCGGTCCCACAGCCAGGCACACCGCCGTTGGCGGTGCACAGTCCCTGAAACAGATTGTCGGGAGTGCGATTCTCCTGGAAGATCACCACCACGTGCTGGATCTTGCCCGGCGGTGGTGGAGGAGTCGTACTACTAGTACCGCCGCAGCCGTTGAGGCTTGCCAGAATACCGCCTAAGGTCAACAGCACGATTGCGAATACTAAGGCACGAAGCCTGCTCAAGTCCGTCACCTCGGGAGGGGCAAAGTGTTATTGCTCCGCCATGATAACCCAGCAACACGGATTCACACTCGCAGCGCTTCTAGAAACTATTGCCGGTCACCGTCGGAAACCGAAAAGCCCTCTCCAATCCCTTGGATGCGGGCTCGAAGGCCCCGGTAACCACCCGCCTCTATCGGCATTTGACTTCCCGCCACCGCCGCCCCAAAATAGAGGTAGTTCTTTGCAGGCCCATCCCACCAGTGGGGGCGTCACGGCTTCGACGGAGATGCTTGCGGCCAGGAGGCATGCCGGGGTGCACACACCCGTAATCGCGTGCAAAATGATAATTGCCAATCAACAAATGGCATACGCAGCCTAATTCGTTAGGCCGCCGTTCTCCGCAGCTTTGCCCGTGGGCTGCGAGCGAACGTCACACTGCGGGCTGCTCTTCTCGGCTACGTCTGGGCCGAGAGGCTAAGATCTCAGGCTAGCGGCAACGGTTTCTTGTCCGTTCTGAGCCGGTGACGCGAACGTCCTGGGGTAATGCCCAGGGCATGAACTGGAATAAGCATGTAGTCTCTTGACCAGTAACATTTTCGGACGCGGGTTCGACTCCCGCCGCCTCCACCATATCTAAAACAAACACAATAAACATATTAGCGTTAGTAAGACTGCACGATCTAAAAATGGAGCCAAGATTGAGCCAACTCTTGGTGCAATGGCCCCCACAACCGCCCACGTCCAGGACACGGATCGGACACTGCGATCCGGGAACGGAAACGGCAGCGAATCGCACCGCAAAGCGCGGCGAATCGCACCCGGAATCGGGATCGGATTGGGCAGCCCTACAGGCCAGGATCGGTGTGCAGATCGGTGGCCCGAAACTGGCACATCAGAGCGGGAAGTCGCCCACCAGAGCGAGAGCTACCAGTTCGTCCCCCTCCCCAAGCTCACATATCAGTTTCTCTCCGTAGCGCACAGTCAACTCGGCGAATTGCAACTACACAGCTGCTTGGGTGCAGGCGGCGGCATAGACGCGCAGCACTTGTCGAATATGCTCCTGAATCATCTGTTCAGGAACGGGTTGAAGTCGTCCGGTTCGGATCGCTTTATACTCCTCGGGCAGATACTGACTTATTAGTGTGGGGGAAATGGGACTCGTTGCAAGGTTCTGGAATAACCGGTCCATCTCTTTCTGGACTACAGGCTCGTGCCAGTAATAACGACAGCGATCGCTATACCCATACATGAGATCCCGGCGCACGTCTTCTTCAGCACCGTGATAATACGGCCGCCAATGAGTCGGATTGCGCAACATGGCTGCTTCGAGTGCCTCGCGCACTTGTGAGAGATGGTGCTGGCGACTCGTCTTGAGCAGTTCGCGCTCTATGGTGCCCAAAGCCAGCACCGCCTCTCGAAAAGCGAAGGTCAACCACGGACCCACCTTCAAGATGGCGAAATGATCTCTAACCATTTGGGCGAGTGAGCCATCAGACTGATAGTCCGTGGAATGGCCTTCGTAGACAATTCCGTCGTGTGTCGCGAGCGCGGCGGACAAGAAACGCGCTTTGCTCCCGTCATAGTCGAACACGGCGTCGGCTGCGAAATCTACGCCCGGCTGAACCACAAGGGCGATCACTCTTTCCCAAGCCGAGGACAGGCCGCGCTGCAGGAATGCCTCATGGAAGACCTCCAGGGTCCGATGGACATCGTCAGCCGCCGTGACTGTTGGACCTTGAGCGCCAAGTGCTTCACCGCCTGGTGCTGGAACCTCGGTTCCGATGACGTAGACGGGTTGCGTAGAACCGGATGACAGTTCGCGCGAAGCTTTCTCTGCGGCTTCGCACAAAACCGCAGCCCGACTGGCAATGGTGAGCTCATCGAGTCTGGCCTCTTCATCGTCAGCACAAGGCATGCTTGGGTCGAGATGAATTTTCTGATATCCCGCGAGCACACAACTCCGCACCAGTTCACACGCTTTGTCCATTGCAGAATCCGATGCTTCGCTGCGCCACGGAAATGGGCCGAGGTGGTCGCCGCCGAGTAGAACTCGCCCGGCGGGGAGCCCGGCGCGCTGGGCCGTGGACGTGACGAAATGGGCGAACTGCTGTGGCGTCTGCCCAGAATATCCGCCGAATTGGTTCACTTGGCTGGACGTGGACTCCACATGCAGAATCGATTTGTCTTCAATGGACTGCTGGATGGCCGCGTCAATCACCTGAGCGTGGGCGGAGCAGACTGCATACACGCCGGCGTTTCCGAACTGCCGATTGCGGCGTAAAACATCTTGAAACTGGACACAAGGATCATATCGAGCTTGGATCCCGGCCGACTCTTGGGTGCTTCCTGAAAAACTCTCTCTGCTTTCCGTCATATTCTCGCTCTGATACAAGAATTTGCAGTTGGGGTCAGGCTGCATTCCGGCTCCTTGACTTCCAGCTTGCCCAGGGCGCCGAAGAAACAAACCAAATATCATAATACGTAATACAACGAAACACGCATGCGATTCACTCGCCTTCCGCGAACACTCCAATCACGTCTGGCGCCGGAAGATCTCCGGTTCCTCACTCGCCGCCGCTTTTGGCGCTGCTTGTCCCGGACCGGATAGGGGCGATTTCTCTTGACAACGAAAAGGCTGGTGGTGAGAATTGATTCGAAATTAAAGGTAACAAAACGAAACTAGGCGTAACGACCGAACGATCACAGATCTCAATTGGACCCTGGAAATGGAGGAATTCATGCGGTTGACTCGACAAATTCCCTTCTTGATGGTGGCCGTCAGTCTGCTTGCGATCTTTGCCGTTGCGCAAGGCAACTATCGGGCCCAGTTACGCGGTGTAGTCGTAGACGCGACCGGAGCGGTTGTGACTCACGCGACGGTTACCATCCGGGACGAAGGCACGAATGTTTCCAGTTCCGCCCAAACCGACGAGAAGGGCACGTATTTCTTCACTGGACTACGCCCTTCCAGCTACGCGGTGAAGGTCGAAGCTCCCGGTTTTCGGGTAACCGAGCGTACGGGTGTGGTTCTGGCGGTCGATCAGGAGTCCTCGCTGAACTTCAGTCTGAAGATGGCAGGCGTATCGGCCACGATGGACGTCACGGCCACACAGCCCATTCTGGATACGGACAGCGCGACGCTGGGCACGGACATTACCAGCGAGTACGTAAAGGAACTGCCTCTCGCCAACCGCAGTTTTTTCGGGATGACGTTTCTCTCGGCGGGCGTGACCGAGGTAGCCGGGTCGGGCACGGCGGACAACTATCCCTCGGGGACGAACTTTGCCTCGAACGGGCAGCGGAACGCGACCGCCGAGGTTCGACTGGATGGCGCCTTAGTCAGCGCGCCGGAACAGGGCGAGGGCGGGAATTCTAACGTCTACTACGAGCCGCTGGTCGAGAGCGTGCAGGAATTCAAGGTCCAGAACAACAGCTTTTCGGCCGAGTTCGGCAACAACGGCGGCACCGTTGTAAACATCGTCATGAAGAGCGGCACCAACGCTTTCCACGGCAGCGGATGGTATTTCCTGCAGCGTTCGCAGTTGAACGCCCGGGACTTCTTCAATCAGACCGACCCCAAACCAGACGCACAGCGCGACCAGGCCGGTTTTTCGATCGGTGGTCCGATCCGAAAGGACAAAACCTTCTTCTTCGCCGACTTTGAAAAAGTCCGCAGCAACTTCGGGTTTGGAGGCACCGCGTCTGTGCCCACTTTGCCGGAGAGGAACGGCGACTTCTCCGCGACGGCGAATCTTATTTACGACCCGAAACAGGTGAGTTGCACTCCGCCGCCAAACGTGGTCTGTACCCGGCCGCAGGTTCCAGGCAATTTGATACCGGGGAACGAAATTGACCCGATTGGCNNCTTTATCCAAAGCCTACAAATACGGATCCGACGCAAGAAACCAACAATTTTGTTTTCCACACCACGGGTCATGCGCCGGGGTACCAGTTCGACATCAAACTGGATCACCAGATCAACGACAAGCAACGCGTCAGCGGCCGGTACAGTCGGGGTTGGTCCAACAACCAAACTCCGGAAGTACTGGGAGACGGTCTTTATAACGACGGAATCGCAACCGATCAGGTCACGGCACAAAACGGTTCGTTCGAGTATTCGTGGACCATCAACCCGCGGATTATATGGACGAACCACGTGGCGGTTGACCGGGTCCACGAAGCTGAGAGACCTGGCATTCCCTCGATTTCCAGTTTCAACGCGTCATTGCCAAGCGGCGTTCAGGGATTGCCAGCCGTCTTTCAGCAGGCCAACGGGCTGGATCGCATGCCTGCGTTCTACATGGTGGGAGCGTCGTCGTGGAGCAACCTTTTCGATCAGTGCTGCGTGAACACCACCTTTGCGCACACCCTTTATAGCTATTCGTCGCAATTGGTGATTTCCAAGGGGTCGCACCTGATCAAGTTCGGTGGAGAACAACGTCTCTTCTACAACAACTTCTGGCAACCGAATGATCCGACTGGAGCCTTTAATTTTTCTGACTACGTTACGTCACCGACTCCGAACAGCAACACGGATTCAAGCAACAACCCGACAGGCAATCCGTTTGCCAGCCTTCTTTTCGGCTACGCCGACAATGTGAATCCCTTTTCGGCGGAACCGAATGCGCTCACGGTGAGTCCTTCCGTGGCCAACCGATCGGCGGAGACGGGGTTCTATTTTCAGGACGACTGGAAAGTGAACTCGAAACTTACGCTCAATCTGGGCGTACGTTATCAATGGAGTTCGCCCTACACCGAGCGCCACAACCGGATCGAATTCAGCAACTTCACCGCTGATAGCGGCGTCAATATCAGTCTGAGTACGCCGAATTCGGATGGAGACAGTGCCCAACACGTTCTCCAGCAGGCGGGCGTGAGCATCCCTGCCTCTGAGGAACTGATCGGCACCACGATCTTCCCCACCTCCGGTCATCGAACCATCCCTGCCTATCGGCATGACGTTGGACCGCGACTGGGTTTCGCCTATCAACTCGATTCGAAGACAGTGGTCCGCGGCGGCGCAGGCATCTATTTCGGAATGAGCCCGGCCACGAACTTCCAGCTTACGGGGACCGCCTTCCGCAAGACGGCCACGATGTTCTTTACGAACGATAATTTCGCAACGCAATCGGCGACGCTGGAGAACCCATTTTCGGGCGGTTTTACAGGCCCACAGGGACAGCAGTACGGCAAGCTGGCGAACTGGGGCTATGCCAACAATAACGACCTGGGGACGACCACGGCACGCGATGCCGAGATCTACCAGTGGAATCTGGGCATCCAGCGGGAGTTGCCGAGTCAGATTGTTCTCGGGGTGGACTACTCCGCCAATCGCAGCACCCACCTGCCTTGGGCGGGGACGAACAACCGGGATTTCATACCGTCCGCTTTGCTGGCGCAGATTGCACAGTCTGTACCCAACCCGAGCGGTCTTCTTGCGACGGAAGTGGCGAACCCGTTCTACTCCATGTTTAACGGTAGCTGCTCCTCAGCCCCTTGCTTCAATGAACCGAATTCGAACTATGGCAATACGACGATCGCGTTAGGGAATCTGCTCAATTCGTATCCGCAATTCTCCGGCGACTTCGAAGGACTGGCCTTGGAGAAGGCCAGCTCATGGTACAACGCGATGCAGATTCGCTTTCAGAAGCGGACGACACACAACGTCAGTTTCGAAGGCAGCTACACGATTTCGAAGGCCACCGATAATTCTTCGGCGGGCCGGAACAATTGGGTGGGAACCCTGGGAAGCGGCCTCCCACAACAACTGGATCGCCTGTATCTGGAGCACAGCATCAGCGCCAACGATGCCCCGCAGCGCCTGGCGCTCGCTGTAGTCGTTGAACTCCCCGTTGGCCGCAAGCAGTGGATTGGCGGCGACATGAACCGCATTCTCAATGGTGCGGTCGGAGGCTGGTCTCTCGCGACCATAATTACGGAACAGTCCGGCCTACCCATGGCGATTGGCATGTCCAGCCCGCAGTTGGCCAATGGCACGCAACGTCCCAATGTAGTATGCCCACAGCTTAAGACTGGCCTAAGCATGGATACCGTGGCGAGGAACTGGCAGACAGCAGGCAATCAAGGGTCTCCCGCTTTCCTCAACGCGAGCTGCTTTGGTGACCCAGGCGACCAGAATCCAGGCAATGCTCCGCGATACTTTTCCAGCCTTCGCGTCAACGGCATCCACAACGTGGATATGAATATCTACAAGTCGTTTGTGCCCAGGGAAGGCATGAAACTGGACGTGCGTGCGGAGATGTTCAACTTCTTCAATCATCCGCGCTTCGGCCAGCCGAATTCGTCTGTGGGAGACCCCGCCTTCGGGACAATTAATTCGGATGGAGGCGGCTACACACCGCGCGCATTCCAGTTTGGATTGCGCTTTGAGTTCTAGGGATGCTCTGCATGAATCCTTGCTATCGAAACGAGACGGGGCGGCAGTGTTGCCCTCAGCGGCTAAAGCCGCATGTTTAGTGGGTCGTAACGGCACGGCTGAAGCCGTGCCCTTTCAAAACCGTTTGATAGCTGACTTAACCAGAGGTTCCCTGGCTGAATTTGTGCTCACCGGAGGCGTCCTATGCTCGCTCGTACCCCTATAGCTTCTTTTTGTGTATGCGTTGCCGTGGTCGTGCTGGGTTTTTTCGCGGAAGCCGAGGTGCGCGGCCAACTATTCCCTCAGACCACTGAAAACATCCATCTGGAGATGGTCTTTAACTATCTCGAGCCCGACCCCAATGTCGAGGCCGGCGTCGTCGATGTCGTTTGGGGATCGGATTACGCGACCCAGCCCAGCGGCGTGTACAACAGTTCCTACATTCCAATTTCAGTCGATAACTTCACTCATTCGGTCGCGTGGTATCAGAAGCACCATCCCGACTGGCTGGAGTACCAGTGTGATCGCAAAACGCTGGCCTTTGAGTTTGGTTCGACGAACCTGGCGCCATTGGATTTCACCAATCTCGAAGTGCAAGCGTATCAGTGGGCCAATTGGGTTGACGCACCGCTGGCTCAAGGCTTTGGAGGCATCGCGGTCGATACCATGAACCTTACGAACTCGTGGCAGCGCTGCGGCCACTACGACACGTTTGGGGCCTGGGTGCAGCAGTACTCAGGTGCGCTCAACGATGCCAGGTTCCGGCAAGACGTCTTGGGCTGGGAGAAGGCGACCTACAAGCATGTGCATCAGGATTCTCCGACCGCCACCATGCAGGTGAATGTGTCGTATCAATTCGGGGAACCGGAACACGACAACCTCAAACTGATGACGACGGCGGATCTTCTTCTCGACGAACGCGGCTTCAGCAACTATGGCGTCCCTCCGGCGCGCCCCACGCCGTGGCAGTGGCAGAAGATTGTCGACGTACTGCAGCAGGTGCAGGCGAAGGGCCTGTGCTACATGACCAACGGCGAACAGTCGGTTCCCACCGCCGACATTTCACAGACGGACCGTCTCTGGGTCATCGCGAACTATCTGCTGGTGAAGAACAACTGTACTTATATGTACATTTCCGGGAGTCAGGACTACGGCCGCCTGATTACTTTTCCTGAATATTCAATCGCCATCGGCCACGCGAAGGGAACGATGACGAAGACGCACGGCGTGTGGCTCAGAGAATTCTCGGGCGGCTTGTCGTTGGTGAACCCATACCTCAGAGATCGAACGGTAAAGCTGCCAACAGGCAATTACAGCGACGTCAATGGGAATCCCGTCGGCTCAACCGTCGCCATGCCCGCGCAAAGCGGACTTGTCCTGCTGAAGCAATGAGCAAGGCTTCTGGATTTTCTATTCTGGCCGCACTTCCAGGAGCAGATGTTTGTCGAATTCAACCGTGAGGCGAGCGTCGCGGCCGGATACCGTTCCGAGGTTCTTGCCGTTGACATAATCGAGTACGCTATACTTCCGATCCTCCAGACCGCGCAGCTCGATCGGCCCTTTCCAATGTTTGGCATAAAAAGCGTAGTACATCGTCTGATCTTTGCGAATCACATGCGTCTCGGGCACGTCGAAGCCGATGTCATAGAGTTGGCCGAGGTATTGACCACGGGGGAGCATCTTGTCGTTATAGATCGCAAGCCACTTTTCGAATTTCTTCTCTTGCGCCGGCGTTAAGTCAAACTTGCTTCTCTTCTTGACTAAAGATGGAAGAACAAACTGGGTCCCCACAACTCCACCTACGCCGACTGTTGAAGCAAAATCGTCCGCTCCATCACTCAGCTCGACGTGATCGCCAAAGAACGGGATGTTGTCGCCCATGAGCGCCTTTAACGTTTTCGCCTTCGAGCGAACCTGGAAGGAGCTTGTAGGGTCGGAGGCTACCGACATATTGAAGTGGGGCATCGTAAAGAACGAGTAGGCGGTACCGCAGGGGCAGAACTCGACCAATGCACCAGGCTTGACGGCTTGCGCGGTGTCGTAAATCTCGCGGAAGAAATCTGGCAAGGCTTCGACCGAATCCTCGGGACGCTCGTGATGATGCGCAGGGTTATAGCAGGCCGGAACGGCATTCATGTCCTGACCATCGAGCTTCAGGCCATCAAAGCCCCAATCAACCAGAATCTTTCGCACCAGAGCCTTGTGGTAGTCCACAACTTGCTGGTCGGCCGGGCACAAGTAATAAGAATTCCACCACGACACTTTTCGCCTGGAACCATCGCGATTCTCGAGTGCATACTCCGGGTGACGCTTCAGCAATTCCGAGTTCGGCACCGCGCTCAGCGGCGACCACCAGAGCTGGGCGCGAAAACCTTCCTGGTGGATGCGATCGACCAGAGCTTTGATGTCAGCATCTCCGTGCGGAAATTTCTTGCGATCGAGCTCCCAATCGCCAACATTGTTCTGCCATCCATCGTCGAGTGTGACCCACTTAAATCCCAATCGCTTAGCGGTTGGCAACGTGTCGTACACCTGCTTCGGCTGAACTGACCGGCCGTAGCCCCATGCGCACCAGATGGCGCCGTACGCATCGTCAGGCGGCGCGGCCATCTGGAATCCCTGCTTCATCATGAAACGCCGGTAGTCGGCCAAACTGCGGAAGTAGTCTCCCTGGTGAACGGCGGCGAAAGTGCGAAGAGTATGCAAACTCTCTCCAGGCGCGAGCGAAACGGCATGGCGGGAAGTCACCGCGATCTTGGCGTGAGCAGAATCTGGCATGGACACGGGAAGCGAGATCAATCTCGGCCGCGGTTCAACGTGTCCCACTGCGACGCCAACATCCCGCCGCCACACATCGACAATCGGCGTACCGCCGCCGTAGTCGCTCGCATTCATGCCGAGAAAGTTTTCTTGCCGGAAGTTGGCATGCAGCGGCACGATCCAGTTCGGGCGCTTTTCGTAAGAACCGCTTTGATAGGACCAGAACGGCGGCGCGTCGCCAGCGGGCCGAGCATTCCTGTTCTGCGCATTCAGGGTGTAGGCATTGTTGGTCCAGCCTTTGATGTTTAGCTTGTTTGTGCCAGTGTTGGTGTATTGGATATCGAAGAACGCCATCGTTGGGAACTCGTCGTACATCGTGACGGTAACGACCTTGGTAAGCGTTCCCGACCTCCCTGTCACCACGAGGCGTTCGCCCGTTCCGAACACATCGCTTACCCGCTCGCGTTTCTGATTCGTCATGGGGAAGTCGGTCCATGACTTATCCGCCGCCGCTATAGTTTCGCTTGCGGAAAACGGCCCCATGGTCGTGTCTTTGTTGTCGAAACGGCTGACCACACGGCTGCGGAGGTTGCGATCGAATTCAATCCTGAGGTTTGCCCCCTGGATTTGAGGTCTGTCCACGGACAGGTCCGCTGCGCCAGTACGCGATCCAGATGAAAGCATGAGGGCCAGGGCAGCGGTCACAGCCCAGAAGTTAAGAGTCATTTCAGTCTCCGATTTGCAGTTGCCGTTACCAATGCGAACAAACTTCGTCAGGTGAGAACTCTCGATTAATGCCCGTACCAGAACACTCCGCCTTTGGAAATAGGGGGAAGAACGAATGTCATTCGTCCATTCTCCTGGGTGCCATCCAACTTCTGAACGTCCCCGAGAAATGGCAGAAAGAAACCGAAACTGTTCGGCTTGGCTGGCAGGCTGATCTTCACATCTGTCTGCGGAGTCTGTATCGGATTCTTGCCGCCGACGAGTCCCGCAAAATTCGCGAGGAATACGTGGGGCGCACCGTTCACCTCGGATATCGAGGTGGCAACAGACGGCGAAGCGAACACCCCAATGCCTCGGTTTGGTGCCAAGCTGTCGAGAAACGACTGCTGCATCCCCGGTTGGGCTTGTTCGAAACTCGCCTCGAGTGAGGCAGTGTAAGCTTTGCCCGGGCACTTCGGAAACCGGCGAACGTTGGTCTCATCGCCAACTGGGAAGGCACTGTCACCGGTGATTACGAGTCGCTTACCCTGCTTCACGTATTGTTCCATCCAGTGTTGCTCCCGCTCACTCATTAGGCGCACATCAGGCAGAACCAGTGTTTCACCATGAAATCCATCGAGCGTGCGGGGAGTGACAACCTGAAACTCACGATGCGACTGCATCAACAGAATCAGAATTCCGGCATAGGAACGGATGAAATCTTCGGCATAGAAGTCTCGTGTCTCCGGAGAGAAATAGACACCGACCGGATCCATGGGGGCGCGCGGCAGATAGAAAGTCTTCTCGTGCTGTTTGATATACGCGAAGATTTTTTTCCGCGTCTCAGGATCGTTGGATCCGGCCATGGAATGGCCTGGCGCGTCCCAGAAATTTGCTCCCGCCATGACCTGCGACATTGCCAGGTTCATCATGGCTTGCCGGGGATCAACGTTCTTGTCTCCGTCCCACGAATAGTTCAGAATCCAGGTCGCTTTCCCTTGCGCAAAGGCTCGGAAGGTATGCATGCCGACTTGGTAACGAAACCAATCAAGTGGAGTGCGTGACGAGGCCATGTGATCGCCGCCGCCGAATTCGTATTCGTGTGCAATCGCGTCGACGACCGGATACAGGCTGTAAACATCGGCTCCCACGCGGACCGCCTCCGACTCAATCCCAGGATAGATTTCCGGTATGGTCTTGATCTTCGGGTTGACCGACTTTGCGTTCCGGGCAATCTCCTGCATGAAATCTGTAATCGTTTGGACGCGAAAATCGATCCAGCGGCGGAAATTCGGATCGGAAAAATCGCCGAGCTTCAGATCTTTCTTGGCGTCGAGCCCCGTTTGCTTCCGGAATGCCGACACGGTGTAGTCGTCAAAGCTGGCCCAGGTCTCCTCCCAGCCGTCGAAATGCGTCATCCAGTAAGGAATGTCGACGTAGATGCCATCAATGCCCGTCGCGGCGATTTGCCGGACCCGCTCCATGTACGTCTTGCGCCACGCCGAGGCGTAGGGAGTGATCCACACATCCTCATCTCCTTTGGCAATCCAAAACGCGGAGCCGCTACCAAAGATTGCGGCCTCGCCGTTGATCTTGCGCTGTAACCAATCCGGATGCTCCTTCGCCAGCGTGTGGCCCGTCGTGTCTGCATTCGCCGTGATGCATTCCGTGCCGGCAATGTAGACGAAGGCATGGTTCCCTGCCGCATGTGCTTTCTCGGCAAGCGCACGAATCGCTTCCAGTTTCGCTTTGGGATCCACGAAACTCTCGTAACGGCCGGGGATGTCGTTGTCAACCTCGATGCCGAAGACGCCCGATTCCTTGGCGTCCGCTACGATCTTGCCGGCATTGTCGGCGGCGAGTCCGTATGCGCCGATCCGCACATAGTTCGTCCAATCTTGTTCGGTTGTTTGGGAAGCGGCCCATGGGGTTGTAAAGATGACAAGAAAAAATGAAGCGGCGATTGTGTACCGGTGCATGCAAGTTCCAACTCTCTTGGTCTGGCGACAGTGTGGCCGCGTGAATTCCATGCAGGAGAAGTAATGCGATCTCACTGCCCACACGACGCAGTACGTCGTCCGTAAGAAATCGTGCGTTAGATGTTCCAGCGCCTTGGGCGTGAAGCGTGTCCGGATATTCGAAATACTCACCGCGAGTTTCCACAAAAGACGAAAGCAAAAGACGTTGCCCGTTTACACCTGGAATCAAGTCAGCTTACCCGGGAGAGGATTGAGCCAAAAGTCTCCTGTTGTCGTATTTCGTTTCCTTACATTATGATGTTTCTTTCTATTTCGTACTGCTTCGATATAGACCACATTGTAAACGAATCATCGGCTTCGCAAAAGAACAGAATCACTCCCAGAACTGCTCGCGGCCCATTTCAGTCCGGATGCACATGATGGACGCTCGCTCAGCGATGATTGGGCCTGCGGCTTGGTAGAAATCTCAGCCACTGTCAGCGGGCAGGTTGTCATCACCGCCCAGAGACGCCGAGTTCTACCTCGCCGTCCCGCCCCATCAAATCTTACGAATCCTTTCTTACACTTTCGTTTTATTTCGGTTTTGGTGTACTATCTTCGGTATCGCGCGCTAAGTGCCGAAATTTGTCCTTGCCGGAGAGCTCATGGATCGGCGCAGCTTCTTGAAGTCCGCCACCGCAACAGGACTCACCGTCGGTCTCCTCAAGGCCAGCGCCAACGCCTTCATACCCGAACACAACTGGGACAAATACGATTGGGGATCGGGGCCTGCGGTTGCCGACCGGCTTTATCAGGGCCCATTCCCACAGTACGGCCCCTGCGCCGTCGTTCCCGAGAGCGATGTTTCGATGATTACGTCGCCGTCCCGGGAAATCGTCAGCAATTACGGCATGGGTCTGATGGTTTATGTTTCCGACGACACCGGACCAATCAATGTCCCCGGGCAAACCCAGGAACGAGCTCTCGAGGATCTGATCAAGCTGCCCTTCGCGCAGAAGGTCTACATCCGTCCCAACTGGCGCGAGATCCAGAAACACCCAGGCCGGCTCGACTTCCCGGAGTATTGGAAGGCCACGTTCGATCTGGCGCGCCGCTACGATAAGTCGATCGGGTTTCGAATTCAGCTGGAGAATCCCGACTCTCCCGAACCGGGTATGCCCGACTTTCTCCTCAACAAGGTTCCCTATGTAAAGCTCAAGGGTGAGTGGAAGGGCAACCCCGCGGAAATGCGCTACAAGAAAGATAACCGCGTTCCGCGTTACGATCACCCGGCGTATCAGGCCGCATTTCGCGAATTGAACGAACTGCTGGCTGCCGAATTCAACGGTCATCCGCAGATCGAGTTCATGGATACAATGATGTACGGCTTTTGGGGTGAAGGGCACACCTGGCCGTACGAGGGCAATCCTTTCCCCAGCCAGTTGGTCGCGGAACAGACCTGGATGGCCATGCTCGACATGCAACTCGAGCACTGGACAAAAGTCCCGTTGGCGACGAACACGCAGCCCGACTTCAGCAATGTGGGCAATGCCGACATGCTGGATCGCACGATCCGNNTTCACCACCGGCGATGCCAAGGAACTTCGCACCGACGAAGACGGAATTACTTACAACGAGCAGATCATTTCCCACGCAGCCGACGTCGGAGTCAATTATCTATCGCTCTGGAATTGGCACAAGCTCTCCGCCGGCAACCTTTTGAGCTACTACGACAAGTTCCCGGGGCCAATCGATGAGATGGCACGTCAGATCGGTTATCGCATCCGCCCGTCGTTTATCTGGACTTTCACCCGGGACGGAGCGAACGGTCTGGTGCTGGGATTGGCAAACGACGGAATCGCCCCGGTTCCAGGAGTGCTGCGCGTTACCGTGTTCAGTGAGGACAACAAGATTAACGTATCCGGTTGCGTTGACGCCGGCTATCCGAAGCCGACGGGCGTTCATCAAGCCATGCTGATGTTGCCCGCGGGCGTTCAATGGCAAGGCCTACGACTGAAAGCTGAGCTCGAAGTTAAAGGCGTGCGCCATCCGGTCCGATGGGCGTGTCGGCAGAAGGTCAATTCCGATGCCTCATTGACCCTGCGCCACAATTACAAACCTGATCAGCCGTTGGTGTAGAAGCATACAAGTGATACCCATGAAAGTTCCAACCCTCTTTATATTACTTGCTTGTGTCTCCGGAGCGTTTGGCCAGCCAAACTCCTCCTTCTACGTGGCGACGACCGGGAATAATTCCAATCCCGGCACGCAAGCGGCGCCTTGGCGCACCATTCAACACGCCGCGGACACCGCGCGGGCGGGCAGTACCGTCAACGTTCGGGGTGGAATCTACGAAGAGCTAGTGAGCATCAACGCATCCGGCAACGCAAGCGATGGTTTCATCACTTTTAGAAGCTATTCGGACGAAACAGCGATCCTGGAGGCGGCGCATCTCACTCCCAATGAAAGAAACGGCGTACTTACCATTCGCAACCAGAGTTATGTGCGAATCAAGGGTTTTGAGATTCGCAACTTCCGCACCGCCGAACATCAGCTCGCCCCGTTGGGTATCAACGTAATCGGGGCTGGCTCCCATATAGAACTTCTGAAGAACAACGTCCATCACATTGAGCAGAATTTTGAGGGGCGTGATGCTCCGGGACACGGTGCCAACGGGTTTGGCATTGCCGTGTATGGTACCGACGCCAAGACTCCTATCACGGACTTGATCATTGACGGCAACGAGGTGCATCACCTCAAGACCGGTTCGAGCGAGTCGTTGGTGGTGAACGGGAACGTCACAAACTTCCGCATCACGCACAATGTTGTCCACGACAACAACAACATCGGAATCGACGTCATCGGTTTCGAGCGCACGGCACCCGACCCTGCCGTTGACCAGGCTCGCGACGGGGTAGTCAGCGGCAATTTGGTTTACAACATTACATCGCGCGGCAATCCGGCATACCGCAACGATGAATCTTCCGATGGCATTTACGTGGATGGCGGCACCAGGATCCTTATCGAACAGAACGTCATTCATGATGTGGACTTTGGAATCGAGCTGGCGAGTGAGCACAAGGACCGCGCCACCAGCTACGTCACTGCGCGGAGTAACCTTGTCTATCACTGCCATACCGCGGGTGTTTCCATTGGAGGTTATGCGCCTGAACGGGGACGTACCGATCACTGCACAGTGGTCAACAACACGCTCTACGACGACGACACGTCGGGAACAGGGTCCGGTGAATTCCAGATGCAGTGGAACATGGCGGACAATGTTTTTGCGAATAACATCGTGTATGCAGGGCCCCGCTGCCTTATCGCGCTGAACAAATCTGAGGCTGAAAGAAGCCAGCCTCCTGCAGCTATCGATCACAACCTTTACTACTGTGCCTCCGGAGCGAAGGCGAGCACATGGATCGAGACTCCTCCCACCGTGACAGGGTTCGACAATTATGTTGAGTCCACTGGGAATGATCGTCATTCCCCTTTTCTGGATCCGCATTTTGTCGATGCTGCTGCGCACGACTTTCATCTGCAATCAGATTCTCCGGCGATCGCCGCGGGCACGACGGACGGAGTGCCAGTCGGAGAACTGGATCTTGAAGGCTCACCGCGCAGCAAGTCCAGCAAGATAGACATCGGCTGCTACCAAAGACAATAGGAGTAGTCCACGTTGAAATTCGACCTAAATCGCCGCGACTTCGTGAAGATCGCTGCCGGAACGGGCGCCGCCTTGGCCATGCCAAACTTAGGACATGGTGCTGTCTCCGCCAAGATGATCGGCATCCAGGTCGGATGATCGGCTCCCCGATTTCTAACACACATTGAGAGTTAGTTTCCGGGCCGCCGCGCGTCATGCAGGGCGCGCTCAAACTTACCTTCTGATCCAACACCTGGAAGGCAGCCGGATAACTTTGTCCGGCTGCCTTTCTTTTGGCGGAGGAATTTGTATGCGACTTCGGGGCTTTACCTACGAACGTGAGCGCCGCCGGCATCATGACCAACACCTTCGGACACCGCATCATGCAGATGGAGGTGAAATTCACCTTCTAGGGCGGTTCGCCGTTGCAGTAGCCTTACCTATGGCGGCAGCATGAAGGACCGCTGCCGCTTTTCACTTGGCTGTATGGCAACGGCTATCTCGATATTTTTCAATAGCATACATATAAGTCGTTATTCCTCAAAGACTTGGCTCGTAAACCGCAAAGAGCGCCAGCTAACTTGTTGATTAATCAATACCTTACTATTAAGTCTTTATTTCTCAAAGACCTGGCAGGGAACGGCTTCCTAAGTCTTTGACTTTAAAAGACCGCACCAAGGGGGTCGAGCCGCAAACACCATCGGTTCAGATCTCGGATCGTCGTCAAATCGCTGTCAGTTCTGTCTGATCGACGAAAGAGCCGTGCGAGAAGGCTAGAACTCCTCCCTAACTTAGAGGAGCCATTGCTGCGGGTTCCCGATTGCCTCGACCAGGTCCCGTAGAAATTCCGCTGCCCGCGCGCCATCCACAACACGATGATCGCTCGAAAGGGTCAGCGTCATCATGGGACGGATTCCGGGACGAGCGTCAGAACCGGTACCAACCGCCACGACTCGGTCCGCGATACTTCCGACGGCAAGAATCGCGGCCTGCGGCGGAATGATGATCGCCGTGAATGCGTCCACCCCGAACATGCCCAGATTGCTGATGGTAAAGGTGCCACCGGCGATATCGGCGGGACGCAACTTGCCGGTACGCGCCCGTTCCGCCAGGTCGCGCCGCTGCACCGCGATCGCGCCCAGCTTGGCTAGGTGAGCATTGTGGATCACGGGTGCCACGACTCCATCGTCCACCGCCATCGCCAGCCCAATGTTGATCTCTGCATGGGTACGAACGCCCGCACCAGTCCAGCTTGCGTTCATGCGCGAGTGTTTCATGAGAACGCGCGCGACCAGCGCGGCCAATAGATCGGTGTGCGTGAGCTTCACGCCTTGCGATTTTTCAATCTCTGGCCCGAGCTTCTGCCGCGCCTCGTTCAGAGCGCCTGCGTCCACCTCGCGCGTGACGAAGAAATGGGGGATCGTCGTCCAGCTCTGGGTTGTGCGCTCCGCCATCAGCCGGGAAATGGGACTGCCGCTGTCAACCAGTGCAGGCGGCGCACCGGCTTGGGATTCCGCAGCCGCGAGAATATCGGACGCGAGGATTTCTCCGCCGGACCCCGATCCGCGGACATCCGCGAGATGGACGCGGAGCTCGCTGGCGAGGCGCCGCGCTTTGGGGGAAATCTTAATGCTCCGCGCGGGCTGCGCTGGAGACGCCAACTGATTTGCGGATGCCGCAGTCGAGGCCGCAGGAGCCGTGAAAAGGGCAGGTACAGTGGACCTTCTTCCTGATGCAGCGGCGATTTCATCCGCCGGCGGCACTTCTCCCGGACCGACGATCCACGCGATGGTTCGGCCGACCGGCACTTCGGTTCCAGCCTGCACTTTGACACCGGCCAAAACGCCGTCGCCTGGGGATTCGATTTCCATCACCGCTTTGTCGGTTTCGATTTCGAGCAGGGGCTCGCCTTTGGCGACGGACTCGCCTTCCTTTTTCAGCCACGAAATGAGCTTGCCCGTTTCCTGGGCCATTTCCAGCGCGGGCATCACGACACTGATCGCCATAAATTAAACGTCCAAGGTTGGTAGGTAGGTCAGAGGTCAGATTGCAGAGGTAAGTACCTTCGAAGCGCCGATAACTAGGTTTTCACCTCTGCAATCTGACCTCTAACCTCTGACCTCCAATTCAGTCGCCGACGCCGACTCGTTCCTGCCGGGAGCTCGCTTCGATCATCTCGCGTACGCGCGTGCTCGGCTTCGATTCGGTCTCTCTTATCGCCGGAAGCGGACCATCGACCGTGAAATAGTGCCTGCCGGCTACCAGCAGTTCCTCGGCTGGGAATCGGGTGATGACCTCGTGGCCGGTTTCGGTGACCACGATTTCTTCCTCGATGCGGGCGGCACTCCAGCCATCGGTCGAGGGCCAGAAAGTTTCGAGCGCAAACACCATGCCGGGTTTGATTTCGCAGGGGTGATCGAGGGAGACGAGACGGCTGATTACGGGCTTCTCCCAGATGGCGAGGCCGATGCCATGACCATATTGCAGCGCGAAGCAGGCTTCCTCGTTCGGGAAACCGAACTCCTGCGCTTTCGGCCACACGGATGCAATCTCGGCCGTGGTGCGCCCCGGGCGCACGAGTTCAATCGCCGCGTCGAGGTATTCCCTGCACCGTTTGTACGCGTCGTTCATCGCGTGTGAGGCGTATCCGATGGTGAAACAGCGGTAATAACAGGTGCGATATCCCATGTAGGAGTGAAGAATGTCGTAATACACGGGATCTCCGGGACGCAGCACGCGGTCCGAGAAAACGTGCGGATGCGGATTGCAGCGCTCTCCCGAAATTGCATTCACGGCTTCCACGTATTCGGAACCCAGGTCGTAGAGAACTTTGCTGACCAGGCCCACCGCTTGGTTTTCGCTCATGCCGGGCTTCATGGCGCGATAGAGTTCGTCATACGCGGCGTCGACCATCATGGCGGAGTGGTTGAGCAAACTGATCTCGTCGCGCGTCTTGATGAGGCGCGCTTCCGACATGAGCGCCTGCCCATCGACGACTTTGATTCCTTCTTTTTGCAGAGCAAACAACACTGGCAATTCGATGATGTCGATGCCCACCGGTTCTTTATGGAGCCCGCGCATTTCGAGTTCAATGCGAATTTTCTTGGCCACATCTTCGGCGCGTCCCATCTCCGGCGTCATGGCGCCACGCAGCATGGAAATTCCCGCACGCGAGCGTTCGCCGAGCCAGGGACAATGCAATTGATGGTGTTTCGCCGCCGATCCGAAGTCCCACAGAATCGGCTCGTCGTTTTGCGGCAGAAGAGTGAAGCGATTCGCCTTGTCCTGAGCCCAGGTGCCGATGTGGGTCGCGGTCAGGTAGCGGACATTGTTCATGTCGAAGCACAACAGGGAGCCCATTTCGGACTTCTTCAGAAGATCCTTGGCGCGCGCCAGACGTTCCCGGCGCAGGCGATCGAAGTCAACCCGATTTTCCCAATCCACCGCCATCGTTCCGTAAGTTGGAAGAGCCATAACCATCTCCTTTTATGCAACGTGCTTCAGAGAACAAGTCAGAAGTTAGAAGTCAGATTGCAGAAGTGAAAAACCAAAGTGCCGATGTTTCGTAAGGTTCTTAACTTCTGCAATCTGACTTCTGACTTCTGACTTTATTCACCGGCCGCAGAGTGCGCGGGCGGCTTCAAACACGGTCTGTTCGGTCGGCACGGTCACATCTTCCAAAGGCGGCGAAAACGGAATTGGAACATGCATCGCACCCATGCGCTTGACCGGAGCGTCCAGATCGTAGAATGCGCCAGTGGCAATCACCGACGCAAGTTCGGCGGTAACGCCATAGCGTTCGTACCCTTCGTCGAGAACGATCGCCCGCGACGTCTTCTTTGCCGATTCAATCAGAGTCTTTTCGTCGAGCGGCCACAGGGTGCGCGGATCGACCACTTCAGCGCTGATTCCGATTTCTTCCAGCATGGACGCCGCGCCTAACGCCACTTGCACCATGCTGCTGGTGGCGACCAGCGTGATGTCTTCGCCCACCCGTTTCACATCCGCGACGCCCAGCGGGACTGTATAGTCTTCCGCGGGCACCGTGCCCTTGAGTTTATACATCATCTTGTCTTCGAAGAAGACAACTGGATTCTCGTCGCGAATTGCTGCCTTCAGCAATCCCTTGGCGTCATAAGGCGTCGAAGGCAGAACGACTTTCAAACCCGGAACGTGGCAGAACCACGCATGCAGCGACTGCGAGTGTTGCGCGGCAGAGCGGCGTGTCGCTCCCATGGTCGTGCGCATCACCATCGGGACTTTCCACTTTCCTCCCGACATGTAATGGACCTTGGCGGCCTGGTTGACCATCTGGTCCATGGTCAGGGTGACGAAGTCGCCGAACATGATGTCGACCACCGGACGCATTCCGGTCATGGCCGCGCCCACCGCCAAGCCGGTGAAGCCTGCTTCAGAAATTGGCGTATCGAGCACGCGGTCTTTGCCGAATTCCTCTAACAGGCCCGAGAGAACTTTGAACGGCGTGCCTGCCTCGGCCACGTCCTCGCCCAGGATGCAGACGGTCGTATCGCGGCGCATCTCCTCGGCCAGCGCCTCGCGAATGGCTTGCGCGAATGTTATCTCGCGATCGATTTGCGCGTGAAGACGGGTTTCAGGCATATACGTCCTCGCCCACTTCATCGACGGTTGGGTACGGCGCCGCCACCGCGAACTCGACCGCCTTCTTCATCTCGGACTCAAGCTCAGCCTGTACTCGATCAAGCGCGGTCTTATCGGCGAGCTTCTGCTCGATCAGCCACTTTCCGAAATTCGCGATCGGATCCCGCTCCGTCTTCCATAGTTGTTCTTCCTGCTTGGAGCGGTAGTATTCGCGATTGATATCGCCGACATGATGTCCGTGGTAGCGATAGGTATCGCAGAGCAGGAACGCAGGACCGTCACCGCGGCGCGCGCGATCCACTAAGCGCTGTGCGACTTCGTGAACAGCGCGCACATCCTGTCCATCCACGCTTGCGGCTTCCAATCCGAAAGCAGTCGCCCGCGCCAGAATGTCTCCAGCCGTAGTTTCGGAGTAATGCGTGTATTCCGTGTAGAGATTGTTTTCGCAGAGGTAGATCACCGGAAGTTTGAACAGTTGCGCGAGATTCATCTCTTCGTACAGCACACCCTGTCCAAGAGCGCCTTCTCCGAAAAAACATACCGACACGCGTTTGGTACCGAGACAGCGGGACGAAAACGCTGCTCCCGTGGCGATGCCAGCGCTGCCACATACGATTGCATTTGCTCCCAGGTTGCCGGTGGCCGGGTCCGCAATGTGCATGGAACCTCCCTTGCCCTTGCAGTACCCGGCCTTCTTGCCCAGCAGTTCGGCGAACATTCGATCGGGGGAAGCGCCTTTCGCCAAACAATGTCCGTGACCGCGATGCGTGCTGGTAATGTAGTCGGTTCGCTCGAGCGCTTCACATACGCCCACCGCGACCGCCTCTTCACCGATGTACAGATGCGCCAGGCCGGGCATCAGCGCCCGCGTGTAAAGCTCGTTGACCTGCGCTTCAAACTCGCGGATCGCGACCATCTGCCGGTACATCCGCAGCCACAACTCGACTTTTTCTGAAGCTTCTCTCGGTTCGGCGGCGGTCGTCATTTCGCGACTCCCTTAGTTACTCCCGACATGCGCGCCAGAACGTCGAACACAACGGCAAAGTCCAGTTTCTCCCAGCCCATGCCGCGCGCCGCGGTCAAGAACTCATTGCTGATGGCGGTGGTGGGAAGGGGAACATTCAGCTTGCGGCCCAACTCCATCGCCAGCAGCATGTCTTTCTGCATCATGTTGACGTCGAACCACGCTTCTTCCGGCTGCTGCAGAACAAACGGACCGCGGTAGACGATCATCGGCGAAGCGATCGCGCTATGAATCATTACATCCACGGCAACCTCGCGTGCAATTCCGCTTTTTTCCGCCAGCAGCACTCCTTCCGAGAACGCCAGCATCTGTGCCGCTAACTGCAGGTTCAGAGCGATCTTCATCGACAACGCCACGCCGTTGTCGCCGACGTGCGTTACTTTCGGGCCGACATCCAGGAGCAATGGCTTCAGACGCTCGAAGGTTTCCTTGCGGCCGCCGACCATCACTGAGAGTTTGCCTTGCTGCAAAGTGATCACGCTGCCGGAGACCGGAGCGTCGATCATGTCGGCGCCCTTCTCGCGAACTTTCGCAGCCAGCGCGCGGCTCACCTCTGGGCTCACAGTGCTCATGTCAATGTGGAACTTGCCAGCGCCAATGCCAGCCAGCAATCCATCCGGCCCATCTGTCACCGCCGCCAGCGCCGCGGCGTTCGTCACCATGGTGAACGTCACATCCGACGCAGCCGCCACCGCCTTTGGGGAGTCGGCAAACTTCATCCCCTTGTCGATCAACCACTGGGCCTTGGAGCGCGTCCGGTTGTAGCCGGTCACCGCGTGCCCTTTTTCGAGCAGACGGGCGACCATGTTCCCGCCCATCACACCGAGACCGATGAATCCAAGTTTCGCCATTGAACAATTCCCTTTCGTCTGTAAAATCCGCGCTTATGAATTCATCTTTAAACGCGAATCGCTTTTTACTCGAGAAGACGAATCCGCCAGCACCTGCCGGAGATGAGCGCGCATCGCTTCCCGCGCCGCCTCCGGATCGCGCTGCTCGATGGCCGCCAGGATTCTCTTGTGGTGGTACTGCCCCCGCTCCGGTCCTCCGTCCACATTGAAAATTCGGCTGCGCTGCTCGCGCAAAAGACCCACAATCGAATCCAGAAGAGAGAGGATCAGCGGATTGCCGGCTGCTTCGGCCAGCGCCAAATGGAAATCGAGGTCCGCTTCCACGTAAGCGTCGGGATCATGCAGATTGCGATCCATCAAGGCCACTGCTTCCCGCATGGTGCTCAGCAGTTGTTCCTCAATTCGGGGAGCAGCCAGGCCGGCAATCTCCGGCTCCAGCACCAACCGCAACTCGGCCAGGTTCGCCGATCCTTCCTGCTGGTTGACGCGGATCATCAGATCGAGCGACTGCCGAATCGCCTGAGAAGTCCCATTGGTCACGAAGGTGCCGCGTCCGGAATAAGCTTCGACCAAACCCTTTTCACGCAAGGTCTTTACGGCTTCACGCACGGCGGTGCGGCTTACTCCGAAGCGCTGGGCCAGATCGCGCTCCGCCGGCAACTGGTCGCCGGGCTTCAGTTGGCCCTTCAGAATGGAGTCTTCCACCTGCTGCACAATCTGCTCGTACAAGCGGGACGTCTTTACTATGCGGTACACCGGCTTGGCGGCTAGGGGATCTAGCGGTTCGTTGGTCATTGGAACCTCAATCACACGAGGGGAAGAATTCATATCGGTATAATGGTCCAACCAATCTACCACAGACAGGAAAACCCGGCGCGTGGTATTTTCCGCTGCTGGATTCACACCACTAGGACCACGAACCGGCAAGTCGTTGGAAGGCATCGGTTCGTGGTCAGACCACAATACTACTTGACAGGTAGGCCATGTCAAGGATATATCTTCAAATCGCCCGATCTTTTTTCCCAGATCAAAACCGGTCGCAAGGGGTGCGGCCAAGAAAATTGTCCCATCCTCTTTGAGGATTTGGAGGTCCGTAATGCATTCTCCGTCGAATGGCATTCGAGTCTTAGGCATCGTTTGCCTGGTGCTTGCCCTGACTGTTCCCATGTTTTCCCAAACCACCTCTGGCCGCATTCTGGGTAGCGTTAGCGATCAATCCGGGGCCGGTGTGGCCGGGGCCGCAGTCGTGGTCAGCGATGTTCAGCGCGGTACCACTCGCGCTGTAGCCACCGATGACTCCGGAAATTATGTCGCGGCGCAGTTACAGCCGGGAGTTTACAAAGTTCGCGCGGAAGCGAAGGGTTTCAAAACGGTGGAGCGCCCAAACATCGTCGTGGAAGTCGCGCAGGACGTGCGCGTCGACATCTCGCTCCCGACCGGGCAGGTTTCTGAAACGGTGGTCGTTACCGACGAGGTTCCGCTGGTTAACACTACCTCCTCCACGTTGGGTGGCACGCTGAGCAACGCGGAGATCAATGACTTGCCGTTGAACGGCCGCAACTACGAGAACCTTTTGCAGCTGCGTCCTGGAGTGGAGCGCTATCCCGGCGGCGGATTCTCGACGACGAGCACGAACGGACTGCGCGCGGAAGACAACGCCTATTTCGTGGAAGGCTTGTTCAACAGCGAACCCTACTCCGGCCAAGCCATCATCAACGGCGCCGGTATCGCCGGCGATTCGGCGACGATTCTGCCCATCGACTCGATCCAGGAATTCAACGTCGAAGAACTGGCACCGGCCGAATTCGGGTGGAAGCCGGGGGCGGTGGTGAACGTCGGTCTCAAGTCCGGCACCAACCAGATTCACGGTACTGCCTTCGCCTTTGGCCGCGACGGTGTAATGGACGCGCGCAACTTCTTCAATACCGTACCCAACGCCAAGCTGGCAAGAGCGTTAGAGCAATACGGCGGGAGCGTCGGCGGCCCCATTGTCAAAGATAAGGTGTTTTTCTTTGGCGCCTACGAAGGACAGATCTATAACGTAGGAAACTCTTTCGGAGGCGTCACCAGTCCCTTCATGCCCGCCTCCACGACCAATGCCGGCAACTGCCTGTACGTTGCCACCGGCGACTGCGCCAACAGCATCCAAGACGTGATCACGGATCTCCTGGCGGGAGGGTTCACGCCCAGCCCTGCCAGCTTGAATATCGCCGGTTGCGCGCTCTCGGGCGGTACGGTTACGTGTAATGGAACTGGCTTCCCTACCAACAATACTCAGAGCATCAATATCGCGAATGGGTTCTCCAACGACGTCACCGTTTACAATGCGGTCGGCAAAGTGGATTTCAACGTCAACCAAAATAATCGCATCAGCGGGATGTACTTCTTTGGGAATAACTCGGGGACGGTCGAAGACTTTCCGGAGTTGCAATCGAAGTGGCGGTCGAAGATTCACACGCGCGCCCAGGTGGTTGGCGGAAGTTGGACGTGGAATCCCAGTCCCCGCTGGGTGAATGAAGCACGCCTCGGATATAACCGCCTTTACCAGCCGACATTGCCGGGCGATCTGAACACACCTGCGTCCAGCTACGGGCTCGACACGGGCGTCTCGGGTCCATTCACGGGCGGACTGCCGCGCATCGGGTTTGGCGGCTACTTCTTTCCCGGACTGGGCGGCTTCAAATGGCCAAAATTCCAGGGCCCTGACTCCATCATCCAACTCATCGACCACGTTTCCTACACCGCCGGCTCAAACTCGATGAAGTTCGGCGGCGAGTTGCATCGCCAGGACGTTAAGAACGCAGCCTATGGGAATGCTCGAGGCAGCATTACTTTCTTGGGCTCGGTGTTGGACGGCGCCAATTCCACACCACTCGAGGACTTCTTTGCGGGCTTGCCCTTTAAGTCAACGTTGGAGGTAGGAAATCCGACGCTGCAACTCCATAACTGGGCCTATAGCTTGTTCTTCCAGGATGACTGGCGCGCCACCAAGAATCTGACGGTGAACTTCGGAGTGCGATACGAGTTCAGCGGTGTTCCCCAGGAAGCTCACAACCTGCTGGGTAACTTCGATCCGAACTCGACCTACGGATTAGTGCAGGTGAAAACGGGCACCGGTCAGATTCCAAGTCTCTACAATCCCGATCACAAGAACTTCGCGCCGCGCTTCGGATTTGCCTGGGATACGAACGGCAAAGGAAGCACGGTGATCCGCGGCGGCGGCGGACTGGTTTACGAAACCGTGAACTGGCAGTCGTTCATCGCCTTCAACAACGCCTTTGGTCCGGGCAGTGTTCCTACGGCGGGCATCGTACCGGGAGGCACCATCACCACCGGAAACGTCACCACAAAGAATTTCTTGAACTTTGCTAATCCCGGCACGACCTGGGACAACACGCCGGTTAACAACGCCCAGATCGACTGCAACGCGAGCCCCTGTCCCATCATGAGCGTGGACCGCAATCTGACCACTCCCCGCGTGTGGAACTGGACCCTCAGTCTGCAACACGCGTTTACCCCGAACCTTACGCTGGAGATGGCCTACGTCGGCAACCACGGTGGGAAGTTAACCGGCATTCGTGACATTAATCAGCCCCCGGTAGGATCGGGCTGGCCGGCAGCGAACATCGCCACTTGCAACGCAAATCTCGTACCCAACCCAACTCCAGGCGGGCCCCCTGTGTACGACGTCAATAACACGCTCAACAACGGTGCGCCGTGCCAGGTCGCCGCCGAGGTGGGACCGTTCACTCAGTTCCCATATCTAAGCAACATCTTCCAGATGGGCAACGTCTATCGTTCCAATTACAACGGCCTGCAAGCGACGCTGAACGCGAGAAATTTCCATGGCCTGAGCATGGTGGCCGGATACACCTACTCGCACTCTCTCGATAACGTGGGCGCAAACTGGGATTTCGGTTACGGATCGGGACTGCCGCAGAACGCTTATAATCCGAACGGCGAATACGCCAACAGCGATTTCGATGTCCGGCATCGCCTCACCGTTTCGCTCACCTACGCTATCCCCGGCAAGAAGGGCTACGCACAGACCCTGGAAGGTTGGGAACTCAACTCCATCATCACCTTGCAAAGTCCGCAACACTGGGGGGTGATGGATGAGGGAACCGATGCTGCCGGCATAGGTCCGTTGCCCGTCAGTCCTCCGGCGAACAGCCCCATCCGGTGGAATTTCTATGGGAACCCTGACAACTTCAAGTCGGGGCCGACAGGTATTCCATTCTTCCCCGGAAATAATGCCCCATCCATGCCGACGAGTAACGCGGCCTGCAACGCAAAAGCTCTCGCACTCGATGGAGGATCATCCCCAGGTGCGGCAACTGAATCCTTGGCCTTACACGGCTGCTACGCCAAAGGCAATTCCATCCTGATTCCTCCGCCACTGGGAACCTTCGGCACCATGGGACGCAACATTTTCCCTGATTCCGGTTTCAAAAACGTGGACTTCTCGCTCGCTAAGAACTGGCACTTTGGTGAGCGCTTCCACGCCCAATTCCGGGCCGAGTTCTTCAATATTTTCAACCATCCCAACTTCGCCAATCCTTATGGCGGGCAGAATGGTTTCGGCTTCAATGATCCTTCCGTGGGTGGCTTCGGCTGCGGCTGTGCCACTCCGGACGTCGCTGCCGCCAACCCGGCCGTGGGTTCGGGAGGCCCGCGCTCGGTTCAACTCGGCCTGAAGCTGATTTTCTGATCGCGCAAGCTTCACAAATCGGGGCCGGACCTCCCTCCGGCCCCATCTTTTTTCAACTGGAAAGGAACATTCCGTGTCAACACCGTTAGGGCATCACCATCAACCCGCTGGACTGGCCGTGTCATTAGCAATGACTCTGGCTCTGATCCTCCCGCTGAGCATCTCTTGCTTCTCCCAGCAGCGCGCCGAGCGCACGCTCGATGAGATTAAGACCGAGGCTGTCCATCGCGCTGAGAACGGAATGTATCCGCTCATCGGACTCGATCCCGGCGACGTCAAGGAAGCCTTCACCTCCATCCATACGCGCGATAAAGACGAGTGGGCCGCGGGCTTTATGGGAGTGGCTGATCGCTACATGAATGAAGCCAAGTCGCTCGAGAAGACCGACCCCGCGAAAGCGAACGCAGACTACATCCGCGCCTGGCGGCTTTATTCCTTCGGACGCTGGCCCATCCCCGCCTCTCCGGGCAAGCAGCGCTCGTACGAAAAAGCCCTCGAGGCTTTCCTGGCACACGCACGCTTCTGGGATCCACCGCTCGAGATCGTAAGAATTCCCTTCGAAGGAAAAGAAATCATCGGCTACCTCCGCTTGCCGAAAAATGCGAACGGGCCTGTGCCGCTGGTGCTGGCCGTGAACGGACTGGACAGCCGTAAGGAAGATTTGGCGGAGAGCTTCAGCGCGATCCTGCCGTTCGGCGTCGGATATCTGGCCGTCGATGGTCCGGGCACCGGGCAGAATCCGATCAAAGTCAGTGAGAATGCCGAGCGCATGCTCTCGCGCGTGCTCGATTACATTGCTACGCGGCCCGAGATCGACAAGACCCGCGTGGCCATACACGGCGTAAGTTGGGGTGCGTATTGGGCCACGAAGATGGCCATCGTAGAGCGTGCCCGCTTGCGGGGAGCGAGCGCCCAGTCCCCGCCCACCGATAGGTTCTTTCAAAAAGACTTTCTGATGAATTCCTTGATCGGTAACCGCGAATATCTCTTCGATCAGGTTCCGGCGCTGATGGCCATTTTCGACAATGTGAAAACCGTAGACGAGATGACGGAAGTCTTGCCGAAGATGTCCCTTGTCAAACAAGGGCTGCTCGGCAAGCCTATGGCGCCCATGCTCATTCTTGCCGGGGTGCTCGATACCCAGGTACCGATCGACGACATTTATCTGCTCCTCAACAAAGGCGATGTGCCGAAGACCGCATGGATCAATCCGCAAGGCGGTCACCTCGGGCGGCAGGTCAAAGTGTGGCCCGATCCGCGCATCTTCAAAGAGGTGATCATTCCTTGGCTGGTGCGCACGCTGGAAGCTGAACCCGCCAAAGAGAGTCATTAAAGGTGGCGAATCTTCCACTCCCGCAGGCGGGTCCAGCGAATGCCGCGCGGGCATCCAGAAAGCCGCCGTTCTACCGCGTCCTCTGGGTACAGGTGCTGGTGGCGATGGCCCTGGCCATTGTGTTGGGCTACGTGGACCCGGCTCGCGCGGTGGCCATGAAGCCGCTGGGCGACGCTTTCATCCGCGTGATCACGATGATCATCACCCTGATCATCTTCTGCACCGTGGTCACCGGAATTGCCGGCATGGAGAACCTGAAGAAAGTCGGCCGCGTCGGCGGCATGGCGCTGGTTTACTTCGAAATCGTTTCCACCATTGCCCTCCTGATCGGGCTCGTGGTGGGCAACGTCGTGCGCCCGGGCGCCGGCTTCAATGTAAACGTGGCCACCCTGGACGCCAGGTCGGTCGCCGAGTATGCCGGCCAGGCCAAGGCGCAAAGCGTCACCGAATTTCTGATGCACATCATCCCGACAACGGTGGTGGACGCGTTCGCCAGGGGAGATATCCTCGAAACAGTGTTCGTGGCCTTGCTGTTCGGCTTTGCGCTGTCGGCCGCTGGAGCGCGAGCCAAACCGCTGGTCGAACTCATCGACTCCCTTGCTTATGTCGTATTCCGAGTGGTGAACATTCTGATGAAATTCGCGCCGGTTGGAGCTTTCGGCGCAATGGCCTACACGGTCGGCAAGTTTGGGCTTGCGTCCCTGGGCCCGCTCGCCAAACTCATCGGAACGTTCTGGCTCACGTCGGTGCTTTTTGTCGTGATCATACTCGGCGCTATCGCCTGGGCCGCCAGCTTCAACATCTTTCGCTTCTTGGCATACATCAAGGAAGAAATCCTGCTGGTGTTGGCCGTTAGCTCGTCGGAGATCGCCATTCCGACTTTGATGGCTAAGCTGGAGAAACTCGGTTGCTCCAAATCTCTGGTTGGACTGGTGGTTCCGACCGGATTCACCTTCAACACGGATGGCAGCAGCCTTTACATGACTATCGCCGCTCTATTCGTGGCGCAGGCCACCAATACCCATCTGACTCTGATCCAGCAACTCACCATTTTCGCGGTAGCGGTTCTAACTTCGAAGGGCGCCAGCGGAGTGCAGGGCGCATCCTTCATCGCGCTCGTGGGCACGCTTTCCGTGATCCCGACCATTCCCGTTGCCGGCATGGCTTTGATTCTGGGAATTGACCGTTTCCTGAGCATGTTCCGAGCCACGGTCAACATGGTCGGAAACGGGGTAGCAACGCTCGTGCTCGCGCGCTGGGAGGGGGAATTGGATCGCGAAACCCTGCAGCAGCGCTTGCCCGACCGGCGTAGCCGCTAGCTCACAACCTCTCCTTTCTCTGACATCTACCGGCTCCTCGACAGAGGAGATGGACGGAGAAACTTCCTCTGATGGTCTTCTGCCGATCTGTGCCACCGATTACACTCGGCATGGCGAGAAGAGCATGCGAGTGCGATTGCGAAGGAACTTACAGGATCCTTTTCACGAGATTCCAGCACTCCCGCGCGATCATCCAGTCTTCCTGTGCGTGAATCACCAGGACGCGGACGGTCGAATCCAGCGCAGAGATATCCACGTCGTTGTCCAAGGGTGATTGCGCGTTCCTTCCCTGGTCGAGCCGCAAGCCCAGGAACGCGAAATTGTCACACACCGCGGCGCGAACTTCGGGTGAGTTTTCGCCGACTCCGGCGGTGAATACCAGAGCATCCACTCCGCCGAGTAGTGAGGGGCTGGATGTTGACGCAGTGCTGAGCGGGGGGGAAGTGGTTGAGGGAGTCATTGAATCCTGCCTTTCGATTGCCTGTAGTTTTCTATCTTAAGTTTCCTGGAGTCTCCTCGGCTAGCACCCGAAAAGACATAGGACGCCGGAAAGCGGTCCCACCTCTACCCAGCGCTTGATAATATGGTGTGGTAGACAGTGCGCTTCCATGAGAACAGGAATTGGCGGGAAAACCCTGGGCCAACCTGCTCCTGCCTTCGTGATCCTCGTCACGGGCCACTGTACCGCCAGTCATGGCCGCGGAGAATGCGGGCGTTGAAACTGGATGTTGGGATGGAGGACGGGAGGTCGTCATGTCGATGATGTTATATCGTCTGGTTCGGATGATCGAGACCCGCTCCCAAGAGCTGGCCGTTTCCCTTCTTGATCGAGTCCAGAATTCGCGGTTTACCCAAAACTATCGTCAGAACGTTCCCCCGGAAGAACTGAAAGAACGGGTGTACGAGATCTACCGTCATTTGGGGGAATGGCTCATCGGGAAAGACAAACTCCACCTGGAACAGCGCTACCTGCAGATCGGGGCGCGGCGGGCCAGCCAGCAGGTGCCCGTGAGCGAAGTGATTTGGGTGATCATTTTGACCAAGGGGAACCTGTGGGACTTCATCCGGAAAGAATCGGTTCTGGACCGCCCCTCGGAAATGCTCGGCGAAATGGAAATGCTGCAGTTGCTGGAGCAGTTCTTTGACCGAGCCATCTACTATGCCGCGGTCGGTTACGAACTCGCGGAGCATACTCTCAAGGATCCGAGCGCACCGTCCACAAAGGATTAGCAGCCCTTCCGCGCAGAGCCTGGGTTTGACCCCTCCTGGTCGGGTCTTTGGGAATCAAAGACTTAGCGTTGGTGTTTGGCCATGTCTTTGAGGAATAAGGACTTACTTGTAAAGTATTTATAAATCAATAGNNAATACTTTAGTGGTCATGACGGCGGAAAGAGCGAGCGGAACAGGATTCCAGCGATTAGGAGTTGACCATATCTTCCAGGGCGGCTTTGTTGCGGATGATCAGGTTTGCGCCCTTGAACTGCACGAGTTGTTTCCTCTTGAACTGCGAGAGCAAGCGGCTGACCGTTTCTCGCGTGGTGCCAATGATTTCGGCAATTTCCTCATGGGTAAGCATCAGCTTCACCTGCAGAGGATCCCCATTGCCCGCCGCGTTGGACCATCCCAGCAGTAATTTTGCGAATCGCTCGGACGGGGAGTTGGTAAGTCCCAGCGTACGGATCCGCTCATACGCGGTGTAGTAATTGCGGCTTAACTCCTCCGCCACGCGCAGAGCCACGACGCCATGCTCGCGCAAGAAGTGCATCAAGGCATCCCGGGTAATGAAATTTGCCTGTCCGGGCTCGATCATCTCGGCGGTCACTTCGTAAGGCCGATTGGAAATCGTGGCGCTGAGCCCAAGCACATCTCCCGGCTCGGAGATTCTGGTGATGACGGTCCTGCCCTCGGCCGACGAGGTCGAAAGCTTTGCTTTCCCGGCGCAGAGCACGAATACGCCGCGAGGCTGCTGTCCCTCGATAAACAGCATGGCGGATTTTGGGTAGACCGCGGTGGATTTGATCTCATTCAGCCTCTGCAACGCGGTTTCCGGCAGATGGCAGAACAAATGTTCCTCACGCATCGGGCAGGCAAGGCAGTTGTCGAGGATGTTCAGCCCGTAGGGCGCACGCATTCGTCACCGCTCTCCGCGCAAATTGTATCACCGATCAGTCTGTGATCAGGATCACAAAAACCCGTGACCGTAAACATGGTCGCCAAATCCTTCTGCGAGGAGACTCTATACACCACGGGAGGCTTGGGGCAGCTGTACCGAGGACGGGTTTCCAGGAGCACCGCAACCCCTGCCGGTGCGACGCCGGATCGAGGAGGACCATAACACCATGACTACTGAAGAAGCGCTTCGGTTTCGAGTCATTGCCTGGTGGGCCTCTGGCCGAACCGGCATTGCAAGATCCAGTTCCGCGCCCAATGCGATCCATTTCACCTCCCCGCCCGCTTTTGGTGGATTGGAAGGCAGGTGGACACCTGAGGACTTGCTGCTATGCGCGGTCGCCAGTTGCTATACGACTACCTTTCGGGCACTCGCGGATAATTCGAAGCTGGCCTACACCGACCTGCAGGTGGAAGTGGAAAGCGCCATCGGCAAGGCGGGCTCCGGATATACTTTTGGCGAAGTGCTCATTCATGCATATTTGATGATTCCGCGAGAAGAGGAGCGGGAACGAGCCATCCGGCTCTTGCACAAGGCCAAAGAGAAATGCCTGGTATCTCGCGCTCTCTCGGTGGAACAGAGGTTTGAACCCCGCGTACAGGTAGGGGAACAGCGAGCGGAACTCGGCCAACCGTTGCCAGTTTCCGACAAAGAGGCCTATCGATGAAACTCGAGAGCATCGCGATTCTCGCGCCGGCCAGAGTTGCCGCATGACGTTGATAAGTTCTACCGAGCCTGATCTCACCCGGCGAGCGCAGAATACTGTAGAGAAACAGACGAATACTGTCGGGAAACGGACGCTCCCCGAGAGCTACGGCCTCGACACCATGTTCGCTCCCACTTCGGTGGCGGTCATCGGTGCGACCAGCCGTCCCGGCACGGTGGGGCGCACCGTTCTAGAGAACCTGCTGCGCGGCAGTTCGCAACGGAAAGTGTATGCCGTCAACGCGAAGCATCCGGAAGTGCTCGGGCTCAAGAGCTACAGCAGCATTCACGACGTCCCCCAACCGGTGGACTTGGCGGTCATTACCACTCCGGCAACGACGGTCCCGCAGATCGTTGGAGAGTGCGTGGATGCCGGCGTCAGCTCCGCAATCGTGATTTCCGCCGGATTCAGAGAGCGCGGCGAGGAAGGCGCGGCTCTCGAACGACAAATCCAAGAGCACCTGCGGCGCAGTTCGATGCGCCTGATTGGTCCCAACTGCCTGGGCATTATGAACCCGTGGGTCGGGTTGAATACCACATTCGTAAAAGATCCGCCCAAAACGGGTAATGTTGCGTTCCTGAGTCAGAGTGGAGCGCTGCAGGTCGCGATCCTCGACTGGAGCGCGCGCGAACAAGTTGGCTTCAGCGCCATCGTCTCTACCGGTTCGATGCTGGATGTGGGTTGGGGTGATTTGCTCGACCACTTTGGCGACGACCCGAACACCAAGAGCATTTTGATCTACATGGAGTCGGTGGGAAACGCCCGGAGGTTCTTGTCCGCCGCCCGTGAAGTCGCCCTCACCAAGCCGATTATCGTGATCAAAGCCGGCCGTTCGGAAGCGGCCTCGCGCGCGGCGTCATCGCACACGGGCGCGCTCACGGGCAGTGACGAAGTGCTGGATGCAGCTTTCCATCGTTCCGGAGTTTTGCGGGTCCACAATATCGCCGACCTGTTCTATATGGCGGAAGTGCTCAGCAAGCAACCGCGTCCCAAGGGTCCGCGGCTTACCATCCTGACCAACGCCGGCGGCCCCGGCGTGTTGGCCACGGACTCCCTGGTGGCCAACGGGGGAGAACTGGCCGAGCTTTCCCCGGACAGCCTGCAGCGCCTGAATGAGTTCCTCCCCGCTCATTGGAGTCATAGCAATCCCATTGATGTTCTCGCCGATACCGATTCCGAGCGCTTTGCTCGCGCCCTCGAAATCGCTTCGCAGGACCCGAACAGCGATGGACTTCTGGTCATCCTTGTCCCGCAAGCCATGGCCGATCCCTTGCAGGTGGCAGAAAGCTTGAAGCCTTATGCCAAAGGCCATAGCAAGCCGGTGCTCGCCAGTTGGATGGGAGGGAACAGCGTTGCGGCCGGAGAAGCCGTCCTGAATGCGGCGGGCATTCCAACCTTTCCTTATCCGGACACCGCCGCGCGAGCTTTCACGCACATGTGGCGATACACCTGCAATCTGCGCGGACTGCACGAGACGCCTAGCCTGACCGACCAATCGGAGGTGGGAGTCGCAGCTCGCAATCAGGTCGAGGAAATCATTCAGCATGTACGGAAGCAAGACCGCGTTCTGCTCACCGAGTTGGAATCGAAGCAGTTGTTGTCGCTGTACGGCATCCCCACGGTTGCGACCCACGCTGCCGCCAGCGAGGAGGAAGCGGTCAAACTGGCTTCGAGACTTGGCTTTCCGGTGGTGCTGAAAGTCCTTTCCGAAACCATCACGCACAAAACGGATGTTGGCGGCGTCCAACTGAACTTGCAAGATGAAGCGGCGGTCCGCTCCGCCTATCGCGCCATCGAGTCTTCGGTGACGGAGAAAGCCGGCCCTGGGCAGTTCTCCGGCGTAACCGTGCAGCCGATGGTGAAGCCCGATGGCTACGAATTAATTCTGGGCAGCAGCGTGGATCCCCAATTTGGGCCGGTCATCCTTTTTGGCTCTGGCGGCCAGTTGGTCGAGGTGTATCGTGATCGTGCTCTGGCCCTTCCGCCTCTGAACACGACCCTGGCGCAAAGGATGATGGAGCAGACCAGAATCTTCACCGCACTGAAGGGCGTCCGCGGACGCCCGCCGATCGACATGACGGCCCTGGAGAACCTGTTAATCCGCTTCAGTCAGCTGGTTCTCGAGCAGCGCTGGATTGCGGAGATTGACATCAATCCCCTGCTCGCTTCCCCGGAGCGCCTGCTGGCCCTCGATGCCCGAGTCGTGTTGCACGGGCCCGCCGTGACCCTCGACCAGTTGCCCAAGCCCGCCATTCGTCCGTATCCCTTGCAGTACGTCGCGTCCTGGACGATGAACGATGGGAGTCAGGTCACCATCCGCCCGATTCGTCCCGAAGACGAACCGCTGATCGCTAAGTTTCACGAGACGCTCTCCGATCGCAGCGTCTATTTGCGCTACTTCTGCAGCCTCAGCTTGAGCCGGCGTGTGGCACATGAGCGGCTCTTGCGCATCTGTTTCGGCGATTATGACCGCGAAATGGCGCTGGTCGCCGAACATACCGATCCCGGCACTGGGGAACGCCGGATCTTGGGCGTCGGGCGCATGAACAAGCTTCACGGCAAGAATGAAGCGGAAGTCGCGGCGCTGGTTTCCGATAAGTATCAAAAGCTGGGGTTGGGATATGAATTGCTGCGCCGGATCGTCCAGATTGCTCGGGATGAAAAGTTAAGCCTGGTGTCCGCGGAAATGTTACCGGACAACATGGGCATGCAGGCCGTCTTTAGGCGCCTGGGCTTTCGCATTCGCGCGGATGAAGATCTAACGTCGCTCCGGGCCACCTTGGAACTCAGCTCTTAGGGAAACTCTGATTAAGTGTCGGCAGAAAGCGTAAACCACAGGGTACACAGGGGTGCACGGAGGACCCCAGGGCCTTAATCAGAACCTCCTTAGCTCGTAGCTCTTGGCTTTTAGCTAAGAGCGAAAAGCTAAAAGCCAAAAGCCGTTTTTCTTGGTGACGTGGATCACAGGTCGCCGTGAGCCGCGTTCCCGACAAGACCGCTCCTTTGCGGCATCCTGAATAGACGGCAAATCGACGACCATTCCAGCAGTCCGGCGGAATCAACGAGAAATTCACAAGGGGACGTTATGAAACGTAAGTTTAAGACCATGGACGGCAACGAAGCCGTCGCCAATGTTGCCTACCGTCTCAACGAAGTTATCGCCATTTATCCCATCACACCGTCGTCGAACATGGGCGAATGGGCGGATCAATGGATGTCGGAAGATGTGCCCAACATCTGGGGCACGATCCCCCATGTGATGGAAATGCAAAGCGAAGGCGGCGCTTCGGGAGCGGTCCACGGGGCGCTCCAGACCGGAGCCCTGGCCACGACCTTCACCGCGTCGCAAGGCCTGCTGTTGATGATCCCGAACATGAACAAGATCGCCGGCGAACTGACGGCGACGGTATTCCACGTCAGTGCGCGCACGGTCGCCACCCACGCTCTCTCGATTTTCGGCGACCACTCCGACGTGATGATGTGCCGCGCCACCGGATTCGCGCTGCTCGCGTCGAACTCCGTGCAGGAGGCGATGGACCTGGCGCTCATCGCGCATGCGGCCACGCTCGAAAGCCGCATCCCCTTCGTGCATTTTTTCGACGGCTTCCGCACTTCCCATGAAGTCAACAAAATCGAAATGCTCACCGAAGACGACATGCGCGCCCTCATCAATATGGATCGCGTCTTCGAGCACCGGCAGCGCGCGCTTTCTCCGGATCATCCCGTGCTGCGCGGCAGCGCGCAAAACCCCGACGTCTTCTTTCAGGCGCGCGAAGCCGGCAATCCTTACTACGACGCCTGCCCGGATAAAGTTCAGGCGGTCATGGACAAGTTTTCCCAGGTCGTAGGCCGTTCCTATCACCTGTTCGACTACGTAGGCGCGCCCGATGCCGACCGCGTGATCGTCATGATGGGTTCGGGCGCCGACGCCGCCCACGAGACAGTGGACTATCTGAACAGCAAGGGCGAAAAAGTTGGCCTTCTCAAAGTCCGCCTCTACCGCCCGTTCTCCGTCCAGCGATTCCTCGAGGCCCTGCCCGCAACCGTGCGCAAGATTGCCGTCCTCGATCGCACCAAGGAAGCCGGAGCCGGCAGAGAGCCTCTCTATCTCGACGTAGTCAGCGCCCTGCAAGAAGGAATCAAGCTGGGCTACGGAAAGCTGAAGACTGCGCCGGAAACCATCGGCGGACGCTACGGCCTTTCCTCCAAGGAGTTCACGGCCTCGATGGTCAAAGCCGTCTACGACAACCTGGCGGCGCCCAAACCGAAGGATCACTTCACCGTCGGCATTCATGACGACGTGGGCCATACCAGCCTCGATTACGATCCCGATTTTTCAGTCGAACCCGACAGCGTGGTGCGAGCCATGTTCTACGGTCTGGGCGCCGATGGCACCGTGGGCGCGAACAAGAACTCGATCAAGATCATCGGCGAAAACACCGACAACTACGGACAGGGCTACTTCGTTTACGACTCCAAGAAGTCGGGCGCGATGACGGTTTCGCACCTGCGTTTCGGACCGCAGCCGATCCGGTCGAGCTATCTGATCTCCAAGGCCAACTTTGTGGCCTGCCATCAATGGATTTTCCTGGAACGCTACGACATGCTCAGCACCCTGGTTCCGGGCGGCGTTTTCCTGCTCAACAGTCCTTTTAACAAGGATGAGGTTTGGGCCCAGTTGCCGCGCGAAGTCCAGACCCAACTGATCGCCAAGAAGGCCCGCTTCTTCATCATTGACGCCTATCAAGTGGCGCGCGAAACCGGCATGGGCTCGCGCATGAACACCATTTTGCAGACCTGCTTCTTCGCTATCTCCAAGGTCCTGCCTCGCGATGAGGCCATCGAAGCCATTCGCCAGTCCATCCGCGACACCTACGGCAAGAAGGGCGACGAGATCGTGCAGCAAAACCTGCGCGCCGTGGACGCGACCCTCGCCCACATGTTCGAAGTGGCCATTCCGGAGAAGGTGACCAGCCAAATCGAAATGCCCCCCGCGTTCGCTGCCGGAGCGCCCAAGTTTGAGCGCGACGTGCTCAGCGTGATTTACGCTGGCCACGGCGACGACCTCCCCGTGAGCGCATTCCCCGTCGATGGAACCTTCCCCACCGGCACCGCCAAATGGGAAAAGCGCAACATCGCCCTCGAAATTCCCGCCTGGGATACGAAGCTCTGCATCCAGTGCGGCAAGTGCGCCATGGTCTGTCCGCACGCCGTGATTCGCATCAAGGTCTACGACGCCAAGCAGCTCGCAGGCGCGCCCGCAACCTTCAAATCCACCGACGTGCGCGACAAGGATAAAGACTGGGCGGGCCAGAAGTACACCATCCAGGTTGCGCCCGAAGACTGCACTGGATGCGGCATTTGCGTCGATATCTGTCCCGCCAAGAACAAGAGCGAGACCCGCCTGAAAGCGATCAACATGGTGGCGCAGCCGCCGCTGCGCGCGCCCGAGCGCGAGAACTGGGAATTCTTCCTCAAGATTCCGGAATTCGATCGCCGCAAGATCAAGAACAGCACCATCCGCCAGCAACAGGTGCAGGAGCCTTTGTTCGAATTTTCGGGAGCCTGTTCCGGATGCGGCGAGACACCCTATGTGAAGCTGCTCACCCAACTCTTCGGAGACCGTTCCGTGGTCGCCAACGCCACCGGTTGCTCTTCGATCTACGGCGGGAACTTGCCGACTACGCCCTGGGCCAAGAACATCGAAGGCCGCGGGCCGGCATGGTCGAATTCCCTGTTTGAAGACAATGCCGAGTTCGGCCTGGGATTTCGCCTCTCCATTGACAAGCAGACCGAATTCGCCCGTGAACTGGTGCGCCGCCTGTCTGGGGCCATCGGAGAAGAACTCTCGACCGCTCTCCTCGGGCAACCCCAGAAAGATGAGGCTGACATTTTCGAGCAGCGGCAGCGCGTCGAACTATTGAAGGAAAAGCTGAAGGGTCTAAACTCTCCGGAAGCAAAGCAACTACTGTCGCTCGCCGACATGCTGGTCAAGAAGAGCGTTTGGATCGTAGGCGGCGACGGCTGGGCTTATGACATCGGTTACGGCGGCCTCGATCATGTGCTGGCCAGCGGACGCAACGTGAACCTGCTGGTGCTCGACACCGAGGTCTATTCCAACACCGGCGGCCAAGCCTCGAAAGCCACGCCGCGTGCGGCCGTGGCGAAGTTCGCGGCGGGAGGCAAACCGGGGCTGAAGAAGGATCTCGGCATGATGGCCATGAGTTATGGCAATGTCTACGTGGCCAGCGTCGCCATGGGCGCGAAAGACGAACATACGCTCAAGGCCTTCCTCGAAGCGGAAGCTTACGACGGCCCCAGCATCATCATTGCTTATTCGCACTGCATCGCGCACGGCATCGACATGACCACGGCAATGTCAGACCAGAAAGTCGCGGTCGATTCGGGCCAGTGGCTGCTCTATCGTTATAATCCGGAGCGCACTCTGGCCGGTCAGAATCCGTTGACCCTCGATTGCCGCACCCCCAGCCGCAAGGTCAAGGACTATTTCCTGCAGCAAACGCGCTTCAAGATGCTGCTCAAGAGCAAGCCCGAAGACGCCAAACGGCTGTGGCAGGAAGCGCAGGAAGATGCCGACACTCGTTATCGCCTGTACGAATACATGGCGCAGCGTAAACCGGAGCCGGCCGCGATTCCAGCAGTGCCAGGAGAAACCGAAAAGTAGGAGTTGCTCTAAACAGCGACACAGCAAACAAAGAGGAAACATCATGGACCTAACCACAAAGTATCTCGGCATGCAACTGCGCACGCCGCTGGTCGTCTCCGCCTCCCCGCTCTCCCAGGAAATCAGCGGCATCCGCAAACTCGAAGATGCCGGCGCCTCCGCCGTCGTGCTCTATTCCCTGTTCGAGGAGCAACTGCATAAGGAGGCTCTCGATCTTGAACTCCACCTCAACGCCGGCACCGAGAGCTTTGCCGAGTCGCTCACGTACTTTCCCCATTCCAGCGAATTCCACACCGGCCCCGAAGGCTATCTGGATCACATTCGCAAGGCCAAAGCCGCGGTGGACATCCCGATCATCGCCAGCCTTAACGGCGCGACCCTGGGCGGTTGGACCAAGTTTGCCCGCCAGATCGAGCAAGCCGGAGCCGACGCCATCGAGTGCAATCTCTACTTCATCCCAACCAACATGGACATCTCCGGCGCCGGGACGGAGAAAATCTATACCGACATTCTTCGGGAAGTAAAGGGTGCGGTGCACATCCCGGTGGCCGTCAAGCTGAGTCCATTCTTCAGCAACTTCGCCCATGTGGCCAAGCAGTTCGACCAGTTAGGCGCCGACGGCCTGGTGCTGTTCAACCGCTTCTACCAGCCCGATATCGACCTGGAAGAATTGGAGATTATCCCCAACGTGCTGCTCAGTTCCCCGCAGGCGTTAAGGCTGCCGTTGACGTGGATCGGCATTCTTCATGGCCGCATCCAGGCCAGCATGGCAGCGACCAGCGGTGTGCACAGCGCCGAAGACGTAATCAAGCTGCTCATGGTGGGCGCCGATGTCACTATGATGTGCTCGGCTCTGATCAGCAACGGAATCGGCCATCTTCGTCATGTCGAACAAGGCGTTCAGGAGTGGATGCAGGTTCACGAATATGAGTCTGTGCAACAGATGCAAGGCAGCATGAGCCAGCTCCACTGCCCCGATCCGGGAGCCTTCGAACGCGCCCAATACATGCGAGCCGTCAAGGGCCTGCAGCACGTGCTGAAGGTATGATGAGCGCTGTCAGCTGTCAGCCATCAGCTATCAGTTTTCGACTTTCAGCCCTGGGCAACTGGTGGTGAAAGCCGATCTTCGACTTCAACTCACCTAACCTTTGTCATCCTGAGCGAAGGACCTGCTGTTCGCCGCACTGTAGAAAAGCAGGCCCTTCGCTTAGCTCAAGTCAGAGTCGTGTTTGCCAAAAGCCAAGAGCCAAAAGCTAAAAGCCAACAACTGAAAGCTGATAGCTGACGGCTGATGGCTGAAATGTGATCTTACTCCCCTTCACAAGTGACGCATGTCACAGCCGGCGGCCCGCGCATTCAGGACAATAGACTGTAACGCAACCGTGGGGAAACATGTTCAAGATCCAGCACGCGGAGTTCCTTGCGCCCGGCATCAAGCGGTTCGTGATCGAGGCGCCACGCATTGCACGCAAACAAAAACCAGGGCAGTTCGTAATCCTGAGGCTGTACGAGCAGGGCGAACGCATTCCGATCACCATCGAACACTCCGATCCCGAGCGCGGCACCATTCGCATTGTGGTGCAGTCGGCCGGCAAAACCACCAACCTTCTCAATTCGCTGAATACGGGCGACAGCATTCTGGATGTGGTTGGGCCGCTGGGAAAACCGTCGGAGATCCAGAACTTCGGTACCGTAGTGGTGATGGGCGGCGGCGTAGGCACGGCCATGACTTATCCCACGGCGGCGGCGCTGAAGCGCGCCGGCAACCGCGTCATCTCCATCGTTGGCGCGCGCAACAAGGAACTGGTCATTCTGGAACGCGAACTGCGCGAGGTCAGCGATTCGCTCATGATCACGACCGATGACGGAAGCTATGCCGACAAGGGCTTCGTCACCGACAAGCTGCGGCAGTTGATCGAGAACGGCACGCGCATCGACCTGGTGCTGGCCATCGGTCCCATCCCCATGATGAGGGCGGTGGCGGAGATGACGCGAAAAGAACACATCCGCACCATCGTCAGCCTGAATCCGATCATGATCGACGGCACCGGCATGTGCGGAGGCTGCCGCGTGCTGATCGACGGCAAGAGCGAGTTCGCCTGCGTGGACGGCCCCGAATTCGATGCCCACCGTGTGGATTTCGCCGTGCTCGTGCAGCGCAATTCCATGTACCGTGCGGCGGAGCAGAAATCGATGGAAGAATTTCAGCGCGAAACCCAGTCGCAACTCGATACGGTTCACGCCGGACAGACTGGTGCCTGCGCGGTCGAAGGAGACGGCCGGTGACCGAACCCACGAAGCAGCCACCTAAACAGAAATCGGCGAATCCCCTTCCCCTGAAAGAGCGGATGAAGGTGCCCCGGCAGCACATGTTGGAGCAGCCTCCGCTGGAGCGCGCCACCAATTTCACCGAAGTGAACCTGGGCTATTCCGAAGAACTGGCGCGGCAGGAAGCGGCGCGTTGCCTCGAGTGCGCCAAGCCGGTATGCATGATCGACTGTCCGGTGGGCGTCAAAGTGAAAGAGTTCGTGCAGTTGATCGTCGCCGGCGACTTCATGGGCGCGGCGGCCAAGATCCGCGAAGATAACGTGCTGCCCGCCATCACCGGCCGCGTCTGTCCGCAAGAAGATCACTGCGAAGGCGGCTGTCTGATGGGCAAGAAGGTTCAGCCGCTGGGGATTGGATACCTGGAGCGCTTCGTCGCCGACTATGAACAGCGCCACCTCGACATCAGCAACCTGCCCAAGGCGCCGCCGACGGGAAAGAAAGTTGCCATCGTGGGCAGCGGCCCCTCCGGCCTGACGGCGGCGGGGGATCTCGTCCAGAAGGGGCACGAGGTGCACGTTTTCGAGGCGTTGCACGAGATCGGCGGCGTCCTGGTGTACGGCATTCCAGAATTCCGCCTGCCAAAGGGGATCATCCGTCAGCAAGTCGATTACATGCGCGCCATGGGCGTGGTATTTGAAACCGACGTAGTCGTGGGACGCACCGTCACCATCGACGAACTGATGGAAGAAGAAGGCTACGATGCCGTGTTTATCGGCACCGGCGCTGGGCTGCCGCAGTTTATGGGCATTCCCGGCGAACATCTAAACGGCGTCTATTCGGCAAACGAATTCTTGACGCGCATCAACCTGATGCATGCCTACGAGTTCCCCAGGTACGACGAGCCCATGCTCGATTTCCGCGGCAAGAATGTGGCCGTGATCGGTGGCGGCAACACGGCGCTGGATGCGATCCGGTCGGCGTTGCGCCTGGGAGCGGGGAAGGCGTTCATTCTCTACCGCCGCAGCGAGGCGGAGATGCCCGCCCGTAAGGAAGAAGTGAAGCACGCCCAGCAGGAAGGCATCGAGTTTCAGGTGCTGGCCGCTCCGCTCGAGTTCCTCGACGACGGCAAGGGCTGGTTGGCCGGTGCCCGCTGCCAGAAGATGGCCCTCGGCGAACCGGATGCTTCTGGCAGACGGCGTCCGGTTCCGATTGAAGGCTCCGAATACGAAATTCCCCTTGCCGCGGCGGTCATCGCGATCGGGACCAGTGCCAATCCGATCGTCCAGAGCACGACTCCGGGTTTGAATACGAACAAGCGGAACTACATCGAAGCCGATCCGACCACCCAGCGCACCTCGCGAAAAGGGGTTTTCGCCGGTGGTGACATCGTTACCGGAAGTGCGACGGTGATTTTGGCTATGGGTGCTGGACGGCGCGCCGCGAAATCGATCCATGAGTATTTGACCACGCCGGGCACTTGGTAAAGGCTTGATTTGCAGGAGCTTAAGCTATAGGAGCTGATGTGACGCACCTCACTATGCCGGTTGCGCACGGTCACGGTCCTAGGGGTGGAGAAGGTTTCCAATCAAAAGTGGTGGCGTGTGCGCGGGCAGCAGGGCGACGGGTTGCGCCTTGGGGGTACGTCCGGTACGGACTCGGCGGGGTCTGGGCAACACGACCCGAGGACAAAAGCATGTCGATGTCGTGGGAACTTGATTACAAGAGCAAGTTGAAAACGGCGGATGAGGCACTCCAGTGCGTGAAATCGGGAATGACGGTTTACATTCAGCCCGGATGCGCCGAACCGGAGACTCTGGTCGAGGCGCTGATGCGCCGCGGTCCCTTTGTGCAGGACGTGCAAGTGGTTCACATGTTGACCATGGGAGCGGCCCCTTATGTGGCGCCGGAGATGGCGGGGCACTTCCGGCATAACGCCGTGTTCATCGGCGCCAACGTGCGCGAGGCCATCAACGAAGGGCGGGCCGACTATACGCCCATCTACCTGAGTGAGATTGAAAACCTGTTCGAGAGCGGGGCCATGCCCCTGGATGTTGCCTTGCTGGAACTCTCTCCTCCAGACTCGCACGGCTTCTGCAGCTTCGGGGTGGGAGTGGATACGTCGCTGACTGCAGCCAAATGCGCGAAGTACGTGGTGGCGCAGATCAACGATCAAATGCCGCGCACTTACGGAGACAGCTTCATCCACGTGACCGATCTTGATGCCATGGTGGATTCCTCTCGTCCATTGTGTCCCATGAAGGCGCCGCACATCACCGACTTGCACACGGCGATCGCCCGCAATGTCGCGGGTTTAATTGAGGACGGAGCAGTGCTGCAGACGGGCATCGGGGGAATCCCGGATGCAGTGCTGCCCATGCTTATGGATCGCAAGGATCTCGGAGTGCACAGCGAGCTGGTTTCCGATGGCGTGATTCCTTTGATCGAAGCGGGCGTGCTCACGGGGGCGCGCAAGAACTTCAAACCGCGGAAGATTATATTGGGATTCGCTCTGGGCTCGAAACGTTTGTTTAGTTTTCTGGACAATAATCCGATTTTCGAATTCCACCCCACGTCCTACACGAACGATCCCGGATTGATTGCTCGCAACGACAACATGGTGGCGATCAACTCGGCGTTGCAGGTTGATCTCACCGGCCAGGTCTGTTCCGATTCGATTGGCAACCAGTTCTATAGCGGCATTGGCGGACAGGTGGACTTCATTCGCGGAGCCTCCCGTTCGAAGGGTGGGAAACCGATCATTGCCATCTCCTCGACTGCGAAGAATGGCGGGATTTCGCGGATTGTGCCCATGCTGAGCCCGGGCGCAGGAGTGGTTACTTCGCGCGGACTGATTCGTTACGTGGTCACCGAATTCGGGGTAGCGTATCTGCACGGCAAGACCATCCGGGAACGGGCGCAGGCGCTGATTGACATTGCACACCCCAAGTTTCGGGAAGAGCTTTACGAATACTGCGAGAAATCCAGGTGGCTACAACGGCCTTTGGTGGCGGCTGATGCTGGTTTCCAAATTCAGCCGGTACACGGCCTTTAGCCGGGGAAACCGTGGCCGCGAGGTCGACGGCAAAGTTGACGGCGAAGAGGTGAGCGACAGCGAGGTGAGGCATGGCAGTGCAAGCGCGCGGTAAGGTCACAATCGAAACCGAAGAATGCAAGGGATGCGGNNGACTGCACGGGTTGCGGCATCTGCTTTTATTGCTGCCCGGAGCCGGGCGCGATCACCGTGTACCGCATCAAGGCGAAACCAAAGGCGCTGGCGCCGGCGCAAGGAGGCGAACTTGCGGCAGCTTTGTAAAGGCAACGTAGCGGTGGTGAAGGCAGCGATCCTCGCCGGGTGTCGCGCATACTATGGATATCCGATCACTCCGGCCAGCGAAATCGCCGAGTCCGCCGCGCTCTACTTCCCCCAGGTCGGCGGAACGTTTCTGCAAGCGGAGAGCGAAGTCGCCGCCATCAACATGGTGTACGGGGCAGCGGCGGCTGGGGTCCGCGTCATGAGTGGATCTTCCGGGCCCGGCCTCAGCCTGATGCAGGAAGGTATGTCCTATCTGGCCGGCGCCGAACTGCCCTGCGTGATCGTCGATGTCATGCGCGGCGGACCTGGCCTGGGCAACATTGCTCCCGAACAAAGCGATTATTTCGCCATGGTGAAGGGCGGCGGCCACGGCAACTATCGCAATCTCGTGCTGGCTCCTGCTTCGGTGCAGGAAATGGCCGACCTGACCATGCTGGCCTTCGATCTCGCCGACAAATACCGTAATCCGGCCGTCGTGCTGACCGACGGTTTCGTCGGGCAAATGATGGAACCGCTCGAACTGGAAATTCCCGATAAAGATCGCGAGATGGAACTGCCTGAAAAATCCTGGGCGGTCAAGGGAACCCCCGAGACGCGGGCCAATCTGCTCAGCTCCATCTATCTCGAAACCGATGAATTGGAAGAACACCAGCGCCGGATGGAAGCCAAGTACATCCGGGCACAGGAAACCGAGCAGCGCTCGGAACTCTACCACACCGAGGACGCCGAGGTGCTGCTGGTCGGCTACGGCATCGTGTCTCGAGTGTTGCTTTCTACCGTCGAAGCGCTGCGCAAGGAAGGCGTGAAAGCAGGGCTGTTCCGCCCCATCACTCTGTGGCCGTATCCGACGAAGGCTCTGGTGGAAGCGGCGGCGAAGGTGCAAAAGGTTCTGGTCGTCGAATTAAGCAACGGACAAATGGTGGAAGATGTGCGTCTGGCACTGAACGGCAAGGTGCCGGTGGAGTTCTACGGCCGGGTAGGCGGCAACGTGCCCTCAATCGCAGAGTTGCGCCAACAAGTGTTCACCCGCATGCCCGTGGCGGTTTGAGGTGGTGGCGNNCCCAGCGCTTCAGCGCTGGGAAGAGCGGAACAAATGATTCAAGTCCCGGAGGGACGACCGAGTTCGCACGCACACTCTCTTGGGCGCTGAGTATCGACGAGGGCGTGGGTATCAGGTTCGCAAAGGATAACGAAAATGGCAAACGAGCGAGGAACCAGCGCGGTAGATTCTGAAGCGAAGTTCGATGTAAAACTTGAAGTAAAGTCCGAACCCAAGCCCGAAGCCAGCCCCGAAAAAGACGCCTACGAAACCGTACATTCCAAGTCGCCGCTGTTCTACGACCTGTACGAGCGCAAATCGGAACTGAAGCACCAGACCCACTACTGTCCCGGCTGCGGACACGGAGTGGCTCACAAGCTGATTGCTGAGGCGTTGCAGGAACTGGGTCTGCAGGACAGAACGATCTTCGTGAGTCCGGTGGGTTGCTCGGTATTTGCCTACTACTATTTTGACGTCGGAAATGTGCAGGCGCCGCATGGCCGTGCGCCCGCTACCGCCACGGGAATTAAACGATCCTGTCCCGACAAAATCGTTATTTCCTATCAGGGAGACGGCGATCTGGCAGCCATTGGCACGGCGGAGATTGTGCATGCCGCCAACCGCGGAGAGAAGATCACGGTCTTTTTCGTGAACAATGGAATCTACGGCATGACGGGTGGACAGATGGCGCCCACTACCCTGGTCGGGCAAAAGAGCACCACTTCGCCCTGGGGACGGCGGCCGTCGAACGAAGGCTTCCCGATCCACGTGGCGGAACTTCTCGCCACACTGGAAGCGCCGGCCTACATCGAACGGGTAGCGCTTTCCGACAACAAGAACATCATGAAAGCGCGGCGGGCGATCCGTAAGGCGCTCGAGATACAGCGCGATGGCACGGGCTTCTCGTTTGTCGAAATCCTGTCCCCGTGCCCGACCATTATGGGCAAGGAACCGGTGGAAGCGCGGCGCTATGTTCTCGATAAGATGATGCCAGTCTTTCCGCTGAATGTTTTCCGCGACCGCCGTCCGGTAATACCTGTAGGCACTGAACCGCCGCAGCGCCCCGTGGCCGACGTCCTTGGAATCACGGCGAAAGCGGGGGCCCCTGGTCTTTCCCTGCCGAAACACGCCCACCATTTTAGAGATGTCAAGATCAAGATCGCAGGTTTTGGCGGACAGGGCGTGCTGCTTCTGGGGCAACTCCTCATTGAAATGGGCATGCGCGAAGAACTGGAAGTAAGCTGGCTGCCCTCGTATGGGCCGGAGATGCGTTCGGGCAGCGCGCACTGCCATGTCTGCTTGTCGAAGGAGCGGATCGGGTCGCCCCTGATTTCGCACGCCGATGTGCTCGTGGCCATGAACGAGTTTTCGCTGCGAAAGTTTGCCCACGAGGTACCGAGCGGCGGAATCATCCTCTACAACGGCGCCAGCATTCCCGCCGACTTTACCGCGCCCGACGTGCGGGTAATCGCGATGCCGGCTTCCGAGATCGCGGACAAAATCGGTTCAACCATGGCAACCAACATCGTGATGCTGGGCGCGCTGCTGGAAGAAACCGAATGTCTGGCCCCCGGAACCGCAATGAGCGTGCTCGAAGACAAAGTGAAAAAAGTCAGCCTGCTCGAAATTGACCGCAAAGCGCTCACCGCCGGCCGCCTGTTTATCGATGAACAGGCGCATATCGGCGCGGTCAGTCAACCCGACGGCTTCGCATAGGAACTCAGTCGTCCCTCCGGGACTTGCCCGATATTGCTCCACTTTTCCCGGCGCTGAAGCGCCGAGCTATTAGCAGATGCCCCTCCGGGGCTTGGATTCTGAGCCGCACGATTCCCCTCCCCCATCCACCATCCCGATTCTTGCTGAAGACCCCCGATCGCCCAACTCGCCGGGGCTGCTTCCGTCTGGAGAAGGCCCCTTCGTTATAATCAAGGTTTGACCCTATGGCTTCGACGACACCTACTAGGCTGGGCCCAAGTGCGGGGACCGGCGTGACCACCGTGCCCGACTTCGGCAATCCTCGCGCCGAGTTCCAGTGCTTGCTCTCGGGTTGCGGTCTCTATGACCTGAGTTGGCGCGCCAAGATCGCGGTGACCGGCGGCGACCGCGTCCGCTGGCTGAACGGCATGGTCTCGAACAACGTTCGCGATCTTGCCCCCGGCCACGGCGTCTATGCCTTTATGCTGAACGCGCAAGGCCGTATTCAGGCGGACCTCTACGCTTTTCAGCGCGGCGACTCGTTGCTGGTGGATACGGAGCACGCACAGCGCGACAAAATACTGCAGTTGTTCGATCACTTCATCATTGCCGACGATGTGGAGATCGGCGACGTCAGCGGAAAGCTCACCGCAGTCGGCCTGACTGGACCCGAAGCGCGCGCTGTTCTCGAACGTGCCGGTATCGCCGTTCCCGACCTTGCACATTTACAGTTCGCCGACGTTACCTGGCAAC
>PKXK01000266.1:4254-6886 GCA_003132325.1 Acidobacteriaceae bacterium | reverse complement strand
CGGCTTGCCGCGTCTCCGCCGGGCCGATGACGCGCCCATCACAGTACCTGGCACGCCTCGTCAAATTCAAGACGCGGGTTGCGGGGAAAGAGCTTGCTGCGATCGCCATAGCCCAGGTTGCACAGGAAGTTGGCCTTCCATTTGCCATCCGGAAAAAACTCAGCGTTCACTTTCGCTGCGTCAAAACCGGACATCGGGCCGCAATCAAGTCCCACGGCTCGCGCGGCGAGTATGAAGTAGCCCCCCTGCAGCGAGCCATTGCGCAAGGCCGTTTCATCGATCAGCGGCGGTTTCCCCACAAAATAAGAACGCATGTCCGCCTGGGGAAATAGCTGGGGCAACCTTTCGTAGAACTCCGTGTCCCAGGCGACAATGACGGTGACCGGCGCGGCTTTTGTTTTTTCGACATTGCCCGGAGAGAGAGCGGGCACCAGGCGCGCCTTCGCAGTTGCGCTTTCGAGAAATACAAAACGCGCGGGAGTGGAATTCGCGCTGGTCGGCCCCCAGCGCGCAAGTTCATAAACTTCGCGTAGCACTTCGACCGGCACGCGCTTGGGAAGCCATGCCGAATGCGTGCGAGCCTGGCGGAATAGCTGGTCGAGGGTATCGCTGGGGATTTTGGTTGAGTGCGCGGCGACATCTTGTGTTTGTGTCATAGTTCCTGTCTCAGGTGGCTTTTTACTAACGTCCTAGATGCTAGTGATCAGCAAAAGATTCGAGCCCCATAATCTAAAGCCGAGCAAGAAATTGACTAAGGCTGCTTAGACTTCCCGACTTTGTGGAATCCGCCCTTTACTCCGGGGAAGTAGGCTGGCTCCTCTGATCTTGTACCAATGTGAATAGACTCGCTTTTGTGCTCCACGTTGTTATAGTCGTAGAAAATCACATGCAGCACAGCAGTACCATCATCTAAAGCCTCGAATGCCGCCTTACCGGGGATTTTGAAATATGCCCAGCCCGAGACAGCAGCACCTTTTTCTATTGGTTTCTGCATCGCTTTTTCATAGATAGAATCTTCATCTGCGAAATGCCCCTCAAAACGTCCCCTCGTTTCAGGCGGTAGTTGAACAAAACCCACCGTCGTATTGATTCGTGGTGACTCAAATTCAAGTTTCCAACCACCAGCGACACTCGCGGCACCCCGGTTGGCGAGTCCTACAACAATCCATAGCAAAGTTTGATCGGCTTGTTCGTCATAACCAAATGCCGATTCCGGCGAAGCAACTGCGAAATCCGGTTTTGTGAGTTCTCGGATTGACGTTTCTAGTTGGTTGACTTTCGCGTGTTCGTCTCTCCACGCGGCAAACATAGCGAGGAACAATCCTGCAGCGAGAAATACGATGTACATTCTCTTCGGCATTTTCCACTCGAAAACTCTATCCAGTAAATCAATAGCAAAAGGAATGGCACCTGTCACTACGATCAGTTCCCAATGATGAACTAGGGCGAGTAACCATTCTAGAAAGCCAGCAAAGAACCCACTTTCCATCGCACACCTCTCTATTAAACGGGAAGCATACGCCTAACCTGCATCAAATGCACAATCCCGATTTACTTCCACGGTCCGCCCGTGTGCACTATCCACAGATCGGTGTCGGGCGCACTGATTACTTCCAGCGGCATCCAGAAGTAACCCCGCTGTCCCCAACCATCGCCCCAGCTGTTCTGCATAAGTGCCAACTGTTTCGCCGAGTCGTAGCCCAGGCAGAGCACTTCGTGTCCGCCCTGTTGCTGTTCGCCCGGTTGCGGGACCGGCATGACACCGGTATCCGCCACCTGCTGCGACATGAACGACTCGTAAACCGCGAACCCGACTGTAACCGGCCACGGTGTTGGGTCTGCCAGGCACCGCAGAAAGTCTGACAAAGTTTCGATGCGGTGATAGGCGCCCGTCTTGTACTTCAACGCGTTCTGTGCCTGCTCCGCCGTCGGGGCAGTAAACTGGCCCGCGACGTAGGGATACAGCGACGCTTCGCAGCAGCCTTTCGTGGTGAGCACCTGGCAACCGGTGCGCGGCATCGCCCCGTCGTCTTTCGGGAAGGAACCATCGGCAATCAGTTCCTCGACATACAGGCACTGCGGGCTCAGGATCGGCGAAGTCTTCTCATACCTCCGTGCAATCCACTCGCGCCCCGAGGAAAAGGCATGTCCGGTGCAACTGCCTTCCTCGCCTTGATCCTTAATCGGCCCGCCCCACTCTCGCAGATCCACATGCTGCGGGACCGGCTCGGCTCGCGGCGAAGCCCGGTACATCCGGTCCCGCACATCATGAACGTCGCGAAGCGCGCCGAACTTGCGTCGGGTCGACTGATCGATTGCCGGGAAATCGATCACTGGAGTCGGCCGAAAGTCAGCGCCCGCACAAGTTTCGAGTGCCGATGAAGTTTCAGCTTCAGGGTCGCCGCATCGACCGCCGCGTTGCCGGTCGGCGCAACTAGGATGCTGTTGTAATGATCCGCAAAGGTGGAGACGCTGTAAGGCGGCAGAGCCTTGAACGATGCCTGCGCATTGGCTTGGCACGAGGGAATCACCGCCGTGATCGCCTGCACCGTTCCGGCAACGAGATTCGCGAGCAGTGTGATCTTCACCTGAGTCTTTGAATCGCTCACCTGCGCGACCTGAAGCACAAGTG
>PKXK01000266.1:0-4214 GCA_003132325.1 Acidobacteriaceae bacterium | reverse complement strand
AATGGAATCGAGCGTCGACACCCAAGCGGTGGAACAGGCGGTGCAGGACATGGCGAGCGACAGCGCAACGACAAGAACTTTCTTCATAACTAGTTTCTCCTTTGATTACTAAACCTATTAACCGACTTACTTCGAAGTGACGGTTACGTACGGTGAGGGCAGCCAATGCGCTACGATGACGGCCAGTGGCGCAAGAACTGCCGCGGCGGTGGCATGGTTCGTCCAGAACGCAGCAATCGCCGGTGTGGCGGTATTCGCGAGCGTGGTAAGCAGAAGGACAACAGTGGGTAGATAAGCAGCGTACTTCTTCACGATGGTATCTCCTTCCGATAGACTTATACTTGTGTCGTTCAGGTGGTATGGGCGAAACCGGTTAACCCTTGATACCGGTCTCATACGGGGTGAATGGTGACCGTTTTGTCAGCGCTTCCCGGCGGGATAACGCCCCTTCTTGCGCCAGGCCAATGTGAACCCATCCATACTCGAGGATAAGTTGGTCGTAGTCGATGTCGGACTTTAGGATGACTAGTGCGGCTTCCGCAGGCGACCCAAACGCCGGACAGACAAAGTCGCACGCTAAGCCGCGGCAGTGGGCGCTCGTGGCCACCCCGCCCACCGCCTTGTTGACTTGTGGCGATCGATAGCCGCTGTGAACCACGATGGGCCTGTCCCCAAGCAGCGTTCTGATTCGCTCCATGACCACCGCTACCAGGCTCAGGTTTACAATAACGACCGTGGGCGGAGTGTTGTCGATTCCGCGCCGAACCGCTACTTCCGAGAAGGAAAGTTCCTCCAACGTGAAATGGTCCGAGATTTGCATGGTGTCCCCAACATTACTGCCCCGCGTACGCCGACAGATGTCATCCCGAGCAGGTATAGCATTACTCTTCACTCAGTCTGGATAGGGTCCGTGGGATCCACAGTTGGCGCCCACCGGGCACACGTACTTGGTCTGCATCATGGCGTTCGTTAGCTGTCCCGGATTCACGCCCTGCGTCGAATAGGAACTGCTCCCGACGTAATTCAGGTTCGACAGCGTAAAGTTATTCGCCCACGGCAGGGCCATCAGTGGGCAGTTGAATGGAGCATTCGCGTTCGAGCAGGCTCCCGATGGATACGTGACCGTAGGGCTGCTGCCCATGAAACCGGAATAGCCAAGACAGGTCGCGTCGGCGGTCGAGCTGGAGCAGTTCACTGTCGCTGGGAATGCGTTTGTGCAGGTTCCGCCAGGGCAGTTGACTACGCTCCAGTTTGTAGAGAGTCGGCCCTGCATCACGCTGTGGTAGAACTGGAAGCTCGCCAGATCGAACGATGCAAATCCCGCCGTCCCTTCACCCGAAGGGCCGTTAACGTCCGAATGCCCAGGCGTTCCCGAGTCGTTGTCGGCGAAAACATTGTCGTGGAAGTAGTTGAAGATTGGCAGCCGCCACGGGGTGAGTAGGTCAATGTCGAATACGTTGACCGCGAGAAACGTATTGTTTTGCACCGTCATGAATTTTGGGAAGCCAACCCCGATGTCGGTCTGGCAGATCGCGGATGGCGCCGTAGGCTGCACTGCCAACATGTATTTAACTATCAATCCAAGCGGCACGGTTCCGGCAACCGCGTAGTTCGATGCAGTCGATCCCGTCGCGTAGCCGTTCGCGGTGCAGGTAGTGTCGGGAGTCATGTTACTCATCAACACGCCATCGCCCACTACGATGTCCAGCATTTTTCCATTCAGCGAAGCATAGGTCATCGTGTTTGTGCCGAAGGCGGTTTTACAGGCACTAGCGCTGCTGCACACCGTACCCGGAGCCGTAGCCCCGTCGTTGTAGGTGATCGAGTTCCCGCCCGTGCCGTCACTCGCCCAGTTGCCACTCGTGCCGGTCATGGCGTAAGAACCAGAAGCTAACGTGAGTCCACCGCCGGTAATCCCGCTGCCGACAATGATTGGGCAGGTCGTCCAAGGAGAGCCGGTGGCGATGCACGTCCCGGAGGATGACGTAGAGAGCATTGGGTCAATCCGAATGCCGCCGTAAAGGATGGTGACGTTGTGACTTGAATCGACGGTGATGTTGCTGACTTTGCCCAGCTTGGTTATGTCTACTTGATAGGGCAGGCACGTAGCCGTGACCAGATAAGGGCCACTTCCGGTGTAGGACATGGTGCACGGTGCGGTCCAAGCAGTACCGCCGCTGCCGGAACCCCACTCCCAAATATGTCCGGGAACGTCGAACTGATTGGTGTCAGCGATGTTCGAGAACAGATTGCCGATGAAGTCGAGATCCTCGACGGGAAGTGTAATTCCTCCGCCGTTCCCTGCTCCCATATCGCCGCGCCCGGTCATCTGGACCGCCTGCGGACAGTTGCGAACCCAGTTGTTGCTGAAGCGGACGTTATCCAGATAAGACGCTGGGTAGCCGGTGACGGGGTCGTAGACGCCTACCGAGTCGCCATTGGCCATAACGGCCATCACCACACAGAATCCGCTTTGACTGTCCCCCCACGAGTTCTCGATGATGTTGCCGTCAAGAAGATTGCGGTGGCCGAGTTTAGATTCAAACGAATTCTTGGTTAACCATATAAACGGGCACGTATTGTGGTTCCATACTCCATCAATCGGGCCGCATCCCCACGGCGGACTTGGGCTTTGCCCTGACGCGCCGGTAAGAAACCGGTAGTTCAGATCGCGCCCAAGATAGTTGCCGCGAATTTCATTATCCGAGCCAGGACCACCCGCCCGGTCGGATGGAGCGCCGCCACTGAAAAGGGCGTTCGATGCGCCCTCCATCCAGTTGTGAGCGATCTTCGTTGGACCATTGTCGAAGCCGTAGCTCGCCGCGTGGCTTTCCGCTTGCCACCAATGAATCTTCTCGATGTAGCTGTATTCTAGCCAACTATTGTCGGCGTTCAGTGAAATGCCCCGCTCTACGTCATCGCCGCAGCCTGGGGTGTATTGCGAGGGAGGGTTGACTTGCAGATATTGAACTCCAGTCTGCGTTCCCGGTTGCCCATTGACGGTCAGGACGGTGTTCGAGGTCGAGGGATCAAAGGCTGAAATTGTATAGTTCACTCCGCCCGTGATCGAACTGCCCGCCCCCGCGAAGGTGCCCCCGATGTTGATCGTGGAACCGACTGTGAAGGTCGGCCCAAAGGCCGCACTGCTATACGTATACGTTGGATTGAAGTTGACCAGGGTCACCGTACCGTGCGTGCCGTCTGTGTTCGCGGTGTTGACTGTCCCGGAGTTGTACCAGTTGAGACAGTTTCCGCTGGCGTCCACGCTAGTCCCAGTGGTGGGCTGCCCAGCATCGCCGGGATCATTGCCGTGTATGTAGAGTCGTTCAAAGCCGAGATAATCGGGAGCCTTGATCGCGGCAGGAGGCGACGTGCCGAGAGGATTCTGTGGAACCTGAATCAAGGAATCGGCCCTGGGTAGTCCGGGATAGCTTTGCGCTGTTCCGCCCAACATCGTAATCTCTGCATCGCGGATGACAATGTGGTTAGCGAGATTCGTCGGCGTGGCAAGGTCAGTCCCGGCTCTAATTCCTTCCTTGGAGGAAACGCTTCCCTCCATCTGCAACTTCCACATGCTCGCCTTATCGGTTGTACAGCCGGGATTGCGCGTGCCTCCGAATCCAGGCAAGCCATGACTGCAAGCGATTTGCCCAGCGGTAAGAGGAGTCGTGGATTCAAGCACCAGACACTTGGTAGGTTCGGACGAACCGTTCATCTTCCCCGGCAGAGAAACGCACGCATTGTTGGCGTCGTAGGCTGTGCAATGCAGTACGGTCCCGGCGGGGATTTTGATCCGCCACCACTTATCGGCGTACCCGCTGCCTGCGTAGGTATTCGCTCCGTTATCGCGCCAGTTGCCCACCGCATCCAACAGCCCAGCAGGAGTAAGCGCGTAGGCCGCGCCGAGAGATTCGCCTGCGACGTTAGGCCCATTGTTGGCCGTCGTTCCCAAGGCTATTTCGGTGTCGTAAGTCCCGCCCGGCGGGTTGCAGACGGTTTTGTCGACCCAGTTCACAGGGAGCGCCGCAAAGCCAAGCGGGCCGGGGCCTCCGCCTGGAATCGCGGCAACCTGCTCGCTGCCGGAGGCCACACCGAAGCCCGAGGTGACCATTTGCCCGAAGGCTGGAAGGCAAAACACTACGACCGCCAAGAAGTTCTTCATCGCTCTTTGCTCCACAAGAAATCGCATCTCTCGTTAAACGAGGGCGAGGCCC
>PKXK01000087.1 GCA_003132325.1 Acidobacteriaceae bacterium | reverse complement strand
CTTCGCGGCTAAAAATCTGGAGTGTTACTCCACCGCGTCGGCGAAACTCTAGTTCTCACGCACACACTGAAGCGCTGCGCCACCCAAAATCGAGAGCAAAATCGAGTTCTTCAGCAACCTGTAAAGGCGCATTCATAACACGGCACTTGCGGCATGCCTGAAGGCATGCCCTGATACGAATCTTACTTTCAACACGGGCTGCTAGATCTTCTGCAGCCTCTGGACGTCGTGGACGCCGGGGATCTGGCGGACTCCGTCCATGATTTTTTGCAAATGTTTTAGGTCGGCGATTTCGAGGACTATGTCGATACAGGCTTGGCCGTTTTCGCTGCGGGATCCCATGTTGCGGATGTTGGTGTGAGTATCGCTGATAACGGCGGTGATTTGTTTGAGCATGCCGAAGCGGTCGTCGCAGAGGAGAGTGAGTTTGACGGGATAGGAAACCGGCTGGCCGTCCTTGTCGCCGGCCCACTGCACGTCGATGCGGCGGTCGGGTTCGTAGAGCAGATTGGTGACGTTGGGACAGTTGATGGAGTGGACGGCAACGCCTTTGCCGCGGGTTACGTAGCCGATGATGGCCTCGCCGCGAATGGGGTTGCAACAGCGGGCGCGATAGACGAGGAGGTCGCCGTGTCCGCGGACGACGATGGCGTTGGAGTCTCCGCCGAAAACGCGGCGGACGACACTCGAAATGCCGCTGGTGAAGCCGTGGGCGGCGGCCTGCTCCTCGGTTTCCGACATGGGCTGGGCGCCGGCGGGCGCGAATTTTGCCAGCACCTGGCGGGCCGAGTATTTGCCGTAGCCGATGCCGGCCATCAGGTCGTCGGGACGGCCGAGTCCGTATTCGCTGGCCGCTCTTTGCAGGTCGGCTTCCTTGATTTCCTTCAGCGAGATGCGGTATTTGCGCGCTTCTTTTTCGATCAGCTTGCGTCCGATTTCAATGGCGCGCTCGCGCTGGTGGACGTTGAGCCAGTGCTTGATCTTGTTGCGAGCGCGGGAAGACTTGACGATGGCGAGCCAGTCGCGGCTGGGCTTGTGTCCGGACTGGGTGATGACTTCGACGATGTCGCCGGAATGAAGCTTGTGGCGGAGGGGAACCATGCGTCCGTTGACCTTGGCGCCGGTGCAACTGTGGCCGACCTCGGTGTGAATGGAATAGGCGAAGTCGATGGGCGTGGATTCGCGCGGCAGCACCAGGACCTTGCCCTTGGGCGTGAAGGTGTAAACCTCTTCCGGGTAGAGATCGACTTTCAGGGTGGAAAGGAATTCGTTGGGATCGGAGACGTCGCGCTGCCACTCGACGACCTGGCGGAGCCAGGCAAGGCGCTGCTCGTCTTCGGCGGAGACGGCGCCGTCTTTATATTTCCAGTGGGCGGCGATGCCTTCTTCGCACATCTTGTGCATTTCTTCGGTGCGGATCTGGATTTCAAAAGTCTCGCCCGTCTCGGTGATGACGGAGGTGTGCAGCGACTGGTAGAGGTTGGGCCGCGGCATGGCGATGAAGTCCTTGATGCGGCCGGGCACGGGGCGCCAGAGGTTGTGGATGATGCCGAGAACGGCGTAGCAATCTTGCACCGAGTTGGTGATGACGCGCATGGCATAGAGGTCGTAGACCTGATCGACGGCGATGCGCTGACGCAGTAATTTTCTATGGATGCTGTAGAGGCGTTTGACGCGGCTCTCGACGCGGCCGGTGATGCCGGCTTCCTTGAGGCCGTCGCGGAGCACGCCTACGACCCGCGCCATAAAAGCTTCGCCGACTTTGCGGCGCGACGCTACGGCGGCGCGGACCTGCTCGTATCCGATGGGGTCGAGAAATTTGAAACCGAGGTCTTCGAGTTCTCCGCGAATCTTTCCCATGCCGAGGCGGTGCGCGATGGGGGCGTAAATTTCGAGCGTCTCGCGGGCGATTTTCTGCTGGCGTTCGTGATCCAGATGCTCGAGGGTGCGCATGTTGTGCAGGCGGTCGGCGAGCTTGATGAGGACGACGCGGATGTCGTCAACCATGGCTAACATCATTTTGCGGAGGTTCTCGGCCTGCGCTTCTTCTCTGGTGGAGAAGTCGATTTTGCTGATCTTGGTGACGCCCTCGACAATGTGGGCAACCTGTTCGCCGAATTCCTGGCGGATTTCAACGGCGGTGACCGAGGTGTCTTCGACCGAGTCGTGGAGGAGGCCGGCGGCAATGGAAACGGAATCCATTTTCATGTCGGCGAGAACGTTGCCGACTTCGAGCGGGTGCACGAGGTAGGGTTCGCCGGAGGCGCGGGATTGTCCGGCGTGGTGCTTCTGGGAGAATTCGTAGGCTTTCTTGACCAGTTCGAGGTCGTCGTTGGGACGGTTCTCGCGCAGCTTCCGCATCAGCTCGCGGAAGCGGGTAACCGTGAGCACGTTGGTCGCAATCTGTTGACGCAACGTCGCCATGATCGATTCTAACGCAGGGGAAAGGCTATTTCACCGCCGGGACGCCGAGGGCGCCGAGAAAGGCTTGGGGCTGGTAGAGTGAACCGCATTCCTATAGCCGAGGGTTCGGGGCATTTGGGACGGCAGTTCGCGCGTCTTACTTTACTAAGGAGTACGCAGCCGCCCGACAACTTCCCGGCCGCAGAGGGTATAGTGACGGACGTTCCAAGTGTAGATTGCCTGCGCTTTGGCTTTGAGGGCACAATGCGCCAGCATGGCATCATAGATGCCGCCCCCGACTATGCCCAGAGCCGCCGAGGATTGCAGAGCGTCGGCGTATTCATCGCTATTCAGCCCGACGATGGACAAGCGCTCGCGGATGTTGCCGATGAAGAGCATTGCCTGTTCGCCGCTGATGCGGCGCTTGCCCGGCATCCTCGTCAAAGTGGCGTAAACCTCGGCCAAACTGTGCGCTCCGCAGCAGCCGGTTGACTGATTGAATTGAATGAAGAGTTCCTGACTGGGGCCGTGGTGGACGTGGTCCCGGTAGAACAGCGGAACTAACACGGAAGTGTCGAAAAAGCCCCTCACTTCTTAGCTCTGCGTCTGGTTTGATGGGCAGGCTTACTCGAGCCCGGACGCGCATCTTCAACGAAACCATCGCCCAGGTTCGCCAAGTCGCGTTCCTCGCGGATCTGGCGCAGCAGATCGTCAGTGGCGGAGACCGGCAACGGTTCTCCGGTGTGTAACACCCAGATGCCATGCTCATTCCGGAGCGGCCCCACGCCACGGGCCGGGCGGAGGGTGATTTGCTCACCGCCGCTTTCCAGTTCCAGTGCGTCACCCGGTTCCAATTGGAGTTCGTCCCGCAGAGGCTTGGGGATCACGACGCGCCCTGCTTTGTCTATGATGAGGCGGGTGTTCATGTTGGTATAATATCATGGGTCAACCCATAAATAAATGCCATTTCGTCACTTGGAGAGAGAAAGAAACCTGGTCGCCCCAGCCTCGGGGACAGTCCAAAAAATGGCCTGCAAGCTGGTAGATTACGAAAAGGGGGAAACGCCATGGACCGCATTCTTGTGAGTGGGGTTTCAGGGCCGATTGGCACGGCTCTTCTGGCTTCGTTCGAACCGCAGAGTCCGCACATTGTGCGCCTGGTGCGGGGAAGCGTTTCGAATGCGGCGCAGGTTTCATGGGATCCTCTGGCTCCAATTTCGCCGACAGCGGTGTCGGGATTCGATGCGGTGGTCCACTTGGCCGGTGAGAGCATAGTGGGACGCTGGACCAACGAAAAGAAGAGTGCGATTCGCGACAGCCGCGTGCAGGGAACCCGGCATCTGGCAGCGGCGTTGGCGCAGAGTGAGGCCAAGCCGCGCGTGTTGGTGTGCGCGTCGGCGGTCGGGTTCTACGGGAATCGGGGGGACGAGCTCTTAGGCGAAGAAAGTCCAAGTGGGCTGGGATTTCTGCCCGAGGTTTGCCGCGAGTGGGAGATCGCTAGCCGGATTGCGGCCGAGGCCGGCATTCGCACCGTGAACATACGGATTGGGTTGGTGCTGAGCGCGCAGGGCGGGGCGCTCGGGAATATGCTGAAGCCGTTCAAACTGGGGCTGGGCGGGCGGATTGGATCGGGGCGGCAGTGGTGGAGCTGGATTCATGTGGACGACATCGTAGGGGGAATTCAGCACGCGATCCGCACCGAGTCGCTGTCGGGCGCGGTGAACCTGGTGGCGCCGAATCCGGTGCGCAATGCGGAGTTTACCAAGGTGTTGGCGTCGGTGCTGGGACGCCCGGCATTTTTTCCGGTGCCGGAGTTTGCGCTGCGACTGGCTTTTGGCAAGATGGCCGCGGAGGAATTGTTGCTCGCCAGTGCGCGGGTTGAGCCGGGGAAACTCTTGGCTAGTGGATATGGGTTCCGGTTTCGCGATTTGCGTGCGGCTTTGGAAAATCTGGTCTGACCAGACGCGGAATCTTGCTGTTCCGATAGTTCTGCATTTCCGTAGAGACGCGGCTTGCCGCGTCTCCCGCTGCACTACGATCTCGACACCGCTGGGGGATGCGCGCGCAGGGAGACGGGGCAAGCCCCGTCTCTACAATTCCACCGATCGGACGTGGGTGCGGGTGATGCGGTCGTGCCAGCACAATCCGTCCTGGTCAAGAAAGCACCAGAAATAGCCGAGTCCGGCGGAAGATGCGGAGAGAAACGATGCCAGCACGCGCCAGCGGCGCGAGCGGCGATTGAGCGGTGAGCCATCAAACGCTGCCAGCCGCAGCCGGGCGGCGCGAAGGCCGGGAGTCGAGCCGGTATACACCACAAACAAGAACTCGTACGCCGCCCAGAACAGGAGTGTAACTGCGGCGAGCGCAGCGGCGAACGTTGGTTGGGCGAGCGTTGGTCCGGCGAACGTTGGTTGGGCGAGCGTTGGTCCGGCGAACGTTGGTCCGGCGAGCATTGGTTGGGCGAGCGTTGGTCCGGCGAGCATTGGGAGCGGTCCGCGAACGAGGTTCAGGCTGGGTTTCAGACCGAGGTCGAGAGCCGGGTACAGACTGGGGTTTAGACGGATAAAAATTGCGGCAAAGGCGGCCAGAGCGGTTCCGAGGACAATGCCATCCACCAGAGCAGCCAGGGCGCGCCGGGCGATGGATGCCGAGGGCAGGGGGAAGTCGGCGCCTGCTTGCCTGCCGGCCGGTTCTGGTTGGGCCGGTTCCATCAGCATTCCACCCAATGCCGGTGGCGGCGGCAGAACTTCCGGAGCTTCCACGATGCGCGGACGATCAAGATCGAAGACGGGATCGGCTAGTTCGCTGCGGTGAAAAACCGGAATGGCGGCAGAACGCGGGAACTCGATGACCTTCGCGGATGGTTCTGGCGCGAATGGTTCCGGGACCTGCTCCGGAAATCGGTCTGGGCTCGGGGCTTGCGTCTGGCGAGGTTCGGCGAAGCTGGTCGCCCCGTCTGCTCGCGGTTCTTGCTGGGCAGGGAACGTGGAGTTTTGCTGGGCACGGGCTGGCGGAGTCGCAACTGCCGCCACTCCAATTTCCGCTGCACCAATTCCCGGTGAACCAGTGCCCGCCATTCCCGTTGGCGGCGCCGGACGGGACCAGCTCTCGGGCGCATCAAAAGGCAGGAGTAGAGAGGGATAGTGCGGAGTCCGGGGCTTGCGCCGGGTGCGATAGCGCTCGAGGCGTGCGGCAACCTCGGCCCGCCAGGAATCCGCATTCTCAAGAAGGTTCAGGTCCAAGGCGGCGGCGTCAGCGAGCACTGCGCCGCTTCCTGAGGCGGCGGGATCCCCGCCGGTGGCAGGGTTCGTCGATGCAACGTTCGTCAATCCGCTCGTCATCAGTCCAGTCGTGCTCATCAAGTCGTACGAATCAAGTCGTAATAATCAAGTCGTCGAAGAATGCCCGCAGCCACAGCCAGGCCCGGCACGAATGGCGGAGATCGTAAGAATGCGGAGCTTTGCTTCGCCTGCCGCTCGCGTGCTAAGGTCAGTTCGTTCCCGTTGGCAGACACGGCTGGCGCAGCGCACGCGCGCTTGCAACGATCATTCGCTCAACGATCACTCGCTAAATGAACATCCGCTCTCGAATCTTTATCACGACCGCATGGGTCTGTCATCTGCTTCTCGCTTCCGGGATAGTAACCAGCCAGACGCTGCCCCCTGCCGCCGCGACGGTCGCGGTTCCTGGCAGCCCTTCGGCCGGGGGTCCAGCGACAGCTTCTGCCAGCCAGACGCAGACCGAAGAAGAGGTTACGATCCGGGCGGTGCAACAGGAGAAGGACGGGTCCATCTACCACCTGCGGGGCGAGGTGGAGATTCACTATCGCACGTACATCCTGCGCGCGGATCAAGTCACCTACAACACGGATACGGGAGACAGCGAACTGGAGGGGCACGTCGTGCTGGAAGGCGGTTCTTACGACGAGCATGTCGAGGCCAGTCACGGCACTTACAATGTCCGCACGGACACGGGAACCTTCTACAGCGTGATCGGAACGGTGGGATTGCGGCTGCGCAAATCCCGCTACGTGCTTATGACTTCCAATCCGTTTGCCTTCACCGGAAAAATTGTCGAGAAGCATGGGCCCGACCACTATCTGGTGCGGCAGGGCACGGTCACCACCTGCGAACTGCCGCATCCGAAGTGGCTATTCAACGCAAAACGCATTTCGGTGGATGTGGACAGCACCGCCAAGATCTACAACAGCGATTTTCGCCTGCTGGGCATGCCGGTGTTCTATTTTCCGTTTGTGAGGTTCCCGGTGCAGAGAGAGCGGCAGAGTGGGCTGTTGATCCCAACGTTTGGCAATTCCTCCACCAAGGGATATATTGCCGGCGATTCGGTGTATTGGGCGTTCAATCGCAGCATGGACGCCATGGTGGGCGCCGATTACTATTCGAAACGCGGTTGGTTCGAACGCGGACAATTTCGTGCTCGTCCGAGCGACACTTCTTACCTCTACTTCAACTACGAGGGAATGGTGGATCGCGGTATCGGCACTCCAGTACAGAATCAGGGCGGCGAGGACGCGAAGTTTCTTGCCGAGCGGCGTTTTGGGACTTTCCGCGGCGTCGCCAATGTCGATTACTTGAGTTCATTCGTGTTCCGCATCGCCTTCACCGATGTGTACACCCAGGCGATCGACTCCGAAGTGAGGTCGCAGATTTTTCTCTCCAATACCACCAACGGATTTCACTTCAACGCCCTGGCGGAGCGCTACCAGAACTTCGAAGTCTGTATTCCGGAACCGGGAACGAACACGGGCTGCAGTGTGATTACGCAGACGGAGCTGGTCCGGATTCTGCACACGCCAAGTTTCTTTCTCTCCGGCGAGGAGCGGCAGTTGGGAAATACGCCGCTCTACTGGTCGTTCGAGAGCGCGGCCGAGGGTTTGCAGCAGCGCGAGATTGGGTTTCGCACCGCTCCTCTGGTGGGCAGGTTCGACCTGGCGCCCTCGCTGGCCATGCCTGTGCAATGGCGGGGATGGTCGTTCCGTCCCGACCTTACGTTGCGGGATACGTTTTATACGGAACGGGGCAGCCCGGTAGGTTCCGCAACCGCAACCCAGGAAGCTCTGAATCGCAAATCCCTGGAGGCTTCGTTCGAGTTGCGTCCGCCGTCATTGTCGCGGATCTTCGATCGTCCCTGGCTCGGACGCAAATGGAAGCACGTGATTGAGCCGCGCATGCGCTACGAGTACGTCACCGGCATAAATAACTTCGACGATATTCTCCGTTTCGATGCCACCGACGTGCTCACCAATACCAATGAAGTCGAGTATTCGCTGGTCAATCGTATTTACGCCAAGCATCTGGATCCCAACGTGAAGGATTGCGATCTGCAGGGCATGAGCACGCTTGCCATCGGCGGCGCCCCGCAAGTGGGCGCGGTTCCCTGGGAAGCGCCTCCCAGTCCGGACGCTCAACCCTGTGCCTCGGGTCCGCGGGAGATCTTGAGTTGGGAGATTGGGCAGAAATATTTTTTCGACCCCACGTTTGGGAACGCCCTGCTGTCAGGGCAGCGAAACGTATTTGCGACGACGGCGGATTTCACGGGCATCGCGTTTCTGAATGAAGCACGGCGCTTCGCCCCCGTCATTTCCCGCTTGCGCATCGAAACCAGCCCGCGCACCAGCACCGAGTGGGACCTGGACTACGACCTCAAGGCTGGGCGCATTAACAACAGCGCAGCGCTGGTGAACTTCCACACCGGCCGCTTTACCGTGGGGGGAGGCGATGCCTTCCTGCGCGTGATCGACAATTCACTGGGTACGACGCAGCCGGGCGCGGGCGATTTCCACCAGCTTCGCGTGTTGTTGGGTTACGGCCAACTCAACAAGCGTGGATTCAGCGCGGCCAGCAGCTTCGGTTTCGACGCCAACCATGGGTCGCTGCAGTATGCGACGGCACAAACGAGTTACAACTGGGACTGTTGCGGGCTGAGCCTGGAATACCGCCGCTTTGCGTTGGGATCGGTGCGCAACGAAAATCAATATCGCTTCTCGTTTACGCTGGCGAACGTCGGCGCCTTCGGCAACCTCAGACGGCAGGAGCGGCTCTACTAGCGGGCCCAGGCGACTTCGGCACGCAATGAGTTCTCAGTTCCGGTTCCCAGCGAACGGCGAGCTTCGCTCGCCTGGACAGCCGAGGGCGGCTGTCCCTACGGGATTCGTGGATAATGGAGATCGTGACGACTGCAGCCACGCTCGATCAAAAGGCTGAACACTTGCGCCAGATCCTTGCTGGCCAAGCTCGCTTGATCGTCGCTTACTCGGGTGGCGTGGACTCCGCCTTTCTTGCCTGGACGGCGCATCAAGTGCTTGGTGAC
>PKXK01000055.1 GCA_003132325.1 Acidobacteriaceae bacterium | reverse complement strand
AACTGGTTGTCTCAAAATCGGGTCCACTCCACTGGCTTGCATGTTCCTTTTTCGGTTCATGCACCCTCCGCTGCTTGTTCCATGGAGCGAGATCAAGGTGCGAAGGAAGAAGGGCTGGGTGTTCGAGTACGTGATATTCACGATGGGGCACGAGTTGGCAATCCCTTTGCGGATTCGTGCGAAGCTGGCGGAGAGGCTACGGAATGAGGCTGGCAACTGTTGGCCAGTTGAGGAGACGTGAGCGCCAAGACCGAATTGTGCGACCGCTTGTTATGTTTGGCGGTCTGCTATGCTCAACGAACATGGGCGATCCATCTCAATTGACGCGAAGCCGGGAAACTCGTTGTGATATTGCACCCGCATCACCCCGTGCTACGACATCGTCAACTACGGCTCCATCGAAGGCGGATATAGACATCTCTGTAGCCAATGCTTCAACAAGGAAGTCGCGGAAACAGCCGGGCTGACAGGATTCGAAAACGCCAAGTTCGAGCCGGTGGGTCTCGTCGATTCGGCTGGAGAAGTCCACGAGTTTCACTTTCGCAACCCGTTTATTCGGCACGGGAGTCGCGCTCGACGCCTTCGAGCCTTGCGATGGACATCCGGCTGGTTACCGCTTCCAGATCATCGGCGATCCGAAGGAAGACCTGCTGGTTCTGTTCGGGCGATTGATCGAAAAGATGCGCCGTGCCTTGTCCACAAAGGATCTCACGGACGGCGAGCACGGACTGCAAATCGCGGAACAACGAGTCGTGCGTGGCCGGATTGAGTGGGACGATGCCCGCAATGGTCGCGTGCCGCTTCTTGTCATTGATGGTCGGGAGATCGGCTGGGACGAATTTGGCCGCATGTTGATGAGCTTTGAGGGCTGGCAGTTCAAACTAAGTATCGCCGACAAAAGCGAAGAGTTGTGACCCACCCGCGAATCGGCTGGCGATGATCCAACTTCGAGATTGCAGGCAGCGCCTGCCGAGTTGCAACGCCCGGTCATCATGGTTCCCGCACATGGTCGCTGGGGTGGTCACAAAGGCCGCCAGCACTTCTGGAACGCCCCAGCCGACCCCAAACCCCTCCGGGCAGCCAAGCGCCTATAGTACCGATTCGCTGAGGGGTTACCCAAAACGTCCATGTGAAGATGAATGCACTGTGAATCTTGGCAATCGCGGACCCGTGAGTGTCATTGACAAGGCGCGTTCGACGCCACATACTGTTCGCGACTGATTCCGGACGACCATTAGTATAGTGGCTGTCGAACGCCACTTCCCCCGCCTAAAGCCGGAATTTAATTTAGACATATCTACGTGACCGCAGTTTCGACCGAGAGGGTCCCGCTCACAGGAGAACACCGTGTCCATCGCTCCGAGCAACGACGGCTTCTTGCTGCTAGATGCTAGATTGAATCTGATTGCGGCGAATGATCCTGCCCTTCAAATCCTCTGTTTTCCCAGCGAAGCGGTTCGGATCAAGCAGCCCAAAGTCTCTCTTGCGGATCGGGCACGCACCACCCTCCTCGACCGTAAGAGTCAGGGCGGAACGGCTTTCGTGAAAGAATTCACGTCAGGTAAGCGCCGCTACATCTGCAAGAGCTTTCAATTCGCCTGTAACGGACACGATTCCCCCCAACCTGCTTTCGCGGTGTTGCTGGAGCGGGATACAGCGAACATCCATTCGGCGCTTGCAGACATCTCTGCACAGTTTGGTCTGACGCAGCGAGAAGGCGAAACCGTGGAGTTCCTCCTCCAAGGTCTCACCAGCAAAGAGATCGGCACCCGCATGAACATCAGTGCCAACACGGTAAAGGCGTTCCTTCGATTGGTGATGGTCAAAATGAAGGTTTCGACACGTTCTGGGATTGCTGGGAAGATTGCAGGATCAAGGGCAGGATGTTCGCCTGTAATCCTCCAGCCAATCAAGCCAATCGAGGCTGGCGTCGAAAACCATCGCCGAGAATATTTGGAGATGCGATAAGAACGTTCGTTGGACTGACGATGCGGTCTTGTGACGGCATCGTGTTCTCGTCGCGTCAGCGAGTTTCAAAGTAGCCACGACCTAAATCCAGCTGCCTTTGGAGGAATGAAAGCCCCTCCCGGCAGCCTAATCCCCGTAGAAGGGGCTTCCTGATCGATCACGCACCCAGAGCCGTCCTCCCAAAATCACGACTACCGCTGCGCTCTATGGAACACGAAAAAGAACACCATCACGCTGAAGCAACCAAACGCATAAATGAACGACGAGAACAGAGTTACCGCAGGAACCAGACCCCGCAGGAGATTGAGGAAGTTGAAGACGAACGTCCACACTAAGAGAGCCGTCATCAGAATCGTCCCGATCAGTGCCAGCAATGCCGCATTCTTGAGTGTCATGGTCGGAGTATGAACGCTGCTGGCGTTCAGCCGCAACTCTGGCTCCTTCCATCTCGGCTTCGACAACGAACTCGTCACCCGCTTTGCTGACGGAGCCCTTCGCAGACAGTTGGTGTGTTTTCGGAGAGTCTGCGCAACGCGGGTAGTTCCTCCATCAAAGGCGTTCCGTGACTCAAGGACCATCAGCCACAACGCCGTGTGTACTTCGAAAGAAGGAAATCCATAGCATCTCCGACGCCATAGCCAAACTCATGGCCGATGACCCGCACACGATCCAACCGGGTTATAAGGTCGTCGCGGCGGTGGGCGGATAGTGCGTTTGCCAACTTAAGAGCCTGCTCGAACATGCGCACCATTGCATCGAAATATCCCTCATCATCATTGCCAATGTCGCTGCAAAATCCGGCTGCCCGCTCGCAGTAGAAAACCATCAACTCTGCCAGTCCTTCGGGATCGCCGACTGCCTTCTTGTAATCAGAGATGGCCCGCTTGGCTTGAGAGAGAGAGGTGTCCTGCCTCCGGAGC
>PKXK01000099.1 GCA_003132325.1 Acidobacteriaceae bacterium | reverse complement strand
GTTGCGTTCCAGAAAGGTTCGGCTGTGCTTTGGCTGCTCGGCTCCGGACTCTGGTTTCTGAGCGGAACCATGTTCCCGATCCAAAGCCTGCCCCGCCCGCTCGAACTTCTTGCGCGCGCCGTTCCTCTCACTTACGCCATTGACGGAATGCGCCGGGCGCTGATCGAAGGGCAATCCATGATCGCGATGGCTCGCACACTGGCGGTGCTGGCCGGATCAGCTGTGGTCCTGCTGCCGCTCGCACTCATCGGCCTGTCATTAAGTTTGAGGCGAGCGCGGCAGAATGGAACTCTTTCATTCTATTGAGTATGTTGATTTGCTCTCCTAAAGTTTGCTGGTTGATCGATTGGCACCGGGGAAAGGCGTGTAGTACACTGCCATTACGGTTAGTTAAGACTGGGGGATAAGTCAGTGTTAGGCAGCTGCCTTGACCAACTATGACCGACAAACAAACCCCTTGCGAAACGCGACCAGCGGGCCATGCGGGGAAGGCAAAGAAACTCTACCAGAAGCCGGCATTCCGCTATGAGCGGGTTTTCGAGACCCAGGCACTATCGTGCGGCAAAATCGCCCCCACTCAAAGCACATGTCAACCAGTTTCCTCAAGAAAAACTTCCTGATGCTGGAAGATAACCCAAGCACGGCACGCCTGCGCTGGAGTGCGGCAGGTTCCGCATTGGTGGCGGACGCTTTGCGTGGACGCGGTAGTCTGCGTCTGCGCGTTCACGGGGAAAGCATGCTGCCCACTCTTTGGCCGGGTGAGGTGGTCGAGATCGAAGGCTGCCCGCCGGAAGAGGTCCGTCCCGGAGAGATCGTGCTGGCGCGGCGTGACGGCCGGCTTTTTCTGCATCGCCTGGTGGCTCCTTGTGCGCCGAACGGCTTTCGGCTTCGCGGCGATTCCGTGCCTGGCGCCGATCCTCCATATCCCCCCGAAGCGCTCCTGGGAAAGCTGGTGCGCAGAGTTCAATGCCCAGCGCCGAAAGGGGCATCTGATTTAGAAGAAGTTGCGGTATCGCTAAAGCGATACCCTGATATGAACCGGAACACGAACCGGAGTTTTTTCGCAGCCTTGGTAGCCGCTCTGGGACTGGAGTGCGGCGCACAGTGGTTTGGCGTGAAGTGGTCTCGTGCGGTGGGGATGCTGCTTTGTCATTGCGGCCTTGCACGCCGCCTTGCTCTGAAGCTGCATGGCCGCCAAGAAACATCGGTGCGCGAATTTCGAAACCCTGAGCCCGCCGCGGATTTGGGTTCCGCCGAGCCGGGAGTCTTGTGATCGCTGCGCCCCGAAAAATCGCGTGCGTCGAGATCGGAGGAATTCCGATTGCCTTGTCCACCTGCGACGAAGGCTTCCTCGATCTGCTGCGCCAGCGCTATGACGGGTTCCTGAGTTCTTCGCGTCCCCAGTTTGAGCTGGAATTTGATCTCACCAGCACGGCACTGGCTTTCGACGGCGACGTTCGGGTCCGTCGCGAAGGCGACGAGTGGCTCCTGCAGCGCGGAGACTTCCACGCCCGCTGGGACCCGCGCACCGGACGAGGCAGCGTACGCCAAGACGCCAACCCGTATTCCCTCGATTCGGTGCTGCGCATTGTGCACAGCCTGATTCTTGCCGAGCGCGGAGGATTCCTGCTGCACTCGGCCAGCGCCATTTGCGATGGCCGGGCGTATCTGTTTTCGGGCGTATCGGGCGCGGGCAAAACCACGATGACGCGTCTGGCGCCAGCGGACATCACCCTGCTGACCGACGAAATTTCCTACGTACGTCCGAACGACGTACGCCCGAGCAACGACTGTCCGAGCGGCCACGGGTACCATGCGTTCGGCACGCCTTTCTCCGGAGAACTGGCCAAGGCCGGTGAGAACTGCGCCGCCCCGATTTCGGCTCTGTTTTTTTTGGAGCAGGGCCCGGAGAACCGGGTCGATGAATTGCCCTCCGCGGATGCCGTCCGCAGGCTTATGCGCAATATCCTCTTCTTCGCCGAGGACAAGGGCCTGGTGGATAAGCTCTTCGCCACCGCTTGCGATTTCGTCGCCAGGGTTCCCATTCGCCGCCTGACGTTCTATCCTGATAGCAGGGTGTGGGACGAAATCCGGAACTTCCACGGGGTGCCTGAGCATGCCTGAGAATTGCATGTACATTGCGCGCAGCTCCGCCATTGCCGCGCGCGCACTGGCCGGTGAAATGATGGTCATGAACTCGGCCGATTCGACGTTCTTCACGCTGAACGAGGTCGCAACCGCCATCTTTCAAGCGGCCGACGGCCGCACTCCTCTGCGGGAAATTGTCCGCGACCGCGTCTGCGAGCAATTTGACGTCGATCCCGAACAGGCTCAGGCAGACGCCGAGCAATTCGTCACCGAACTCTCCGGCCACGGGATTCTTCTCGTTTCCAATCAACCTCTGGCTTCGGAGACGCCCCGATGACCCTGATGAGTGAGGTGGGCCAGAAGGCCTTTGATTTGGGCGTGCCCCTTGCCGTGCACATGGACGTCACGTATCGCTGCAACGAGCGCTGCGTGCATTGTTATCTCGACCACGACGACCACGGTGAGATGACGACCGCCGAAATCAAGGATGTGCTCGATCAACTGGCCGAGGCGGGCGTTTTCTTTCTCACCTTCAGCGGCGGCGAGGTCTTTATGCGCCGCGACTTCTTTGAACTGGTGGAGCACGCCCGGCGTCTCATGTTCAACGTCAAGATCAAGACCAACGCGGTCATGATCCACGAAAGGGAAGCGAAGAGAATCCGCGAACTGGGCGTCGACACCGTCCAGATCAGCGTCTACTCGCATCGGCCCGAAGTTCACGATGCCATCACCAAACTGCCGCACTCGCTCGAGCGAACCATCAGGTCCATTCGCTTCTTACACGAACAAGGGCTGAAAGTGACTATCGCCAACGTGCTGATGACCGTGAATTCCGCCGATCATGCCGGAGTGCAAAAACTGGCCGCCGAGCTTGGCGTGCATTACACGCTCGATCCCACCATCACGCCCATGATGGACGGCGACATGTCCGTTTTGTCGCTGCGCATTCCGGGAGAAGAGCTCCCGGAGATATTCCACAATCCCGCGCTGGTCAGCAGCCAGGAAGAGTTCTGCGCTCCTCCCAAGCCGCCTTCGAAGGAGGACCTTGAGGGTTACTCGTGCAGCGCCGGCCATTCCTTCTGCTACATTTCACCCTACGGTGACGTTTTCCCCTGCGTGCAGTTTCCGCTTCCCACGGGGAATATTCGCCGGCAGAAATTCTTGGATATCTGGAACCTTTCTCCGGAGATGAAAGAGGTTCGCTCCATCCAGGCCAAAGACCTGACCGTCTGCTCGTCGTGCTCGCACGTCGCCGGTTGCTCGCGTTGTCCGGGCTTGGCCTATATGGAAGGAAGTATGCGGGGACCCTCCACTGCGGATTGCGAGAAGTCGTTTTACCGGACGGGCGTGCCGACGGCGAACATGCTGCAGCAAGGGCTGTCGAAACCGCGCACTCTATCGGGCAATAGCGCGCCGCTGATTCAGATTCGGCCGCTCGCCGTTCCCGCTTGACCGCGAAGTCGAACGTGAACTGATAGGCGCCCGTGGCGTCGGTCACCTGGGTCAAGTGCGAGTCGTTGTAATAGGTGTAATTCACCGCCGTTGGTATCGGGATAGGACTTGTGCCACTGGCCCCCTCCCCCCTCGGTCTATTGGAATCAAGACTTTAGGGTGGATTTCCAGCCAAAGTATTGAGCGTAATGGAGTTAGAGGTAAAGTCTTGACAACAAAGGAGTTGATGTCGACTTTTTAGAAAGTCGGCCAACCTAGCCCAAGTTATCCCTTCACAGCAAATTGTCAAAGACCAAGCGACTGCGGTGCGCTTAGCACTTACTTCTATTCTAACAAGGGATGTCAATATGGATTCGACAGCTTTGTCCTCAACGTTCCCGCCCAAGCGGAGCTTGGACGGAGCACCCTTCAGACTTAAAACCGTAGGGTGAGCCAGCCGCCAGCCCCCGTGGAAGAGAGAACGGATGGAGTCGTGGTGGGGATAGGAAGTCAAAATCCCCGCCCTGTCGCAGAAAACGCGACAAGGACGGGCCACCCTCCGGAGTTGAGATGAGCGAAAGGGTGGGCCAGCCCCCACCCACGGTGTGGGTGTGCTCAAGGAAAGTCAAAATCAACACCAAATCCGCTTATGGCAGCGGTGAACCGCTGCGCCACCCAAAGTCAAAACCTTGAAACCTTATTTGTTCCGGACTTGTGCCGGGTTCGCCATCTTTTACAATCGTTGGGAACGGGCAACTCCTTCATACATGGGCGGTGAGGCGACTGGCGAGCGGGTCCCTGTTAGGCTGCTCGGAGACGGTTTCCCTGAAGCCATCGTCCCTATAGGAGAGGAACTTGGAATCGGTCAGTGAGATAGCAAGGACCGGGACGCCGGTGCGTGCGCGGAAAAGCGGGTGGGCATATACGCCATCATCCGGATGGACCATGGTTCTGCTGATCGTCGCCGTCTGGATTGTGGTGGCGCTCCTCATCGATCCGCGGGGCGAGTTTCCTCTCAACGACGATTGGGCGTATGCAGCGGCGGTGAAGACCCTGCTGAGCGGAGGAGGGATAGAGCTTTCGGGGTGGACCACCGTCAACCTCATTGCCCAAATCTTCTGGGGAGCGCTTTTTTGCCTTCCCTTCGGTTTTTCATTTACAGCCCTTCGGATTTCAACCCTGGTGTTGGGGCTAACTGGTGTTTTGGGCCTCTACGGTCTCCTCCGGGAGGGCGATGCCGACCACGGGACCGCTTTATTCGGGGCACTGTTGCTGGCTTTCAATCCACTCTATCTGGTGCTCTCCTACACGTTCATGTCCGACGTTCCGTTCGTCGCCATTTCCCTCCTCTCCTTTTATTTTCTGGTGCGGGGAATGAGAAAGAACTCCTGGGTTGAAATGGTGGCGGGACTTCTGCTGGCGTGCGTGGCATTGCTTATCCGGCAGACCGGGTTGGCAATTTTCATGGGCTTCAGTGTGGCATACGTTGCAAAGTATGGATTGCGCCTGCAAAAAGTGTTCGTGGCGGCGGTTTCTTTGGCGAGTGGTTTTGCCGTGCAGATCCTGTGGCATCATTTCTTGACGTCCAGACACATCCTGCCGGCTTTATACGGCGTGCAGTCGACTTTGGTGCTCTCACCTCGCTCCTACGTCTCATGGCACGCTGTCAAACCGTTCGCGGCGGGGCTTGTCATTCTTTCCGTGTATGTAGGCCTTTTCCTGTTTCCGCTGATTCTATGGATGGGTCCGCGCAATGTGAAAGCGCTTTGCCAGCCGCGCCTGGTGAGCTTGATGACCGTGGTTTATGCGGTCATGGGTGCGTGGGTGTTGCGACATATGCGGATGCCGCTATTGCGGAATATCCTCTATGATCTGGGGCTCGGCCCCGCGCTTTTGCAGGGAGGTTCGCCTTCGATACCCACCGCAGGAAAAGGCTTCTGGGCTGTGGTTACACTTGCCGGGTTCTTGGGGTCTGTGGTTCTCGTTGGGGCGACGCTGGTGGCCATCGGCAAGACGCGGAAGTTCTTGCCGATGCCCGCGGGGAAAAGAGAGCTGCTGGTGATCCTGCTGGCCAGCGGATTGATCTACCTCGTCCCGCTCTCCATCCTCACTTTCACGGGTAGAGCGTTTGATCGTTATGTTCTGTTCCTCGTGCCGTTAGGGATTGTCATTCTGTTTCTTCTGGCAAGCGATGTCGGTCGGGCCAAGGCCGGCTCTCTAATCATTTCGCTCGCCGTGGCGAGTTTGATTTTGTACGGCGCATTTTCTATTGCTGGAACACACGACTATCTTTCCTGGAACAGGGCGCGATGGCAGGCTCTTAACAATCTGGAGACAGAACAGCGGGTAGGACCAGCCGATATCGATGGCGGATTCGAATTTAATGCTTCGTATCTTTACGACCCAAACTACAGAGCCAGGCCGGGGAAGAGCTGGTACTTCGTGGCAAGAGACGACTTCATGATCGCATTCGAACCCGTCCCGGGCTTCACGGAGATGAAACGCTATCCTTTTCAAAGATGGCTGCCACCGGGGGAAGGGAGCATGCTGGTCCTGCGAAGAACGCAGGCAAACTCCGGTGAAGCACACTAATTCTTCCGCCAAATCGCGACGATCGATTTGCCTGCTGAATGTAATAATAGCTTGTCAATAACTTGAGATACCGGGACTATCCAGTGGTCCCAAAAACTAAGTTGCGCTTTGGTCGGCATGGATTGCCGGAAGAAAAGCGAGTTAGCGGCAGAGGCTGTCAAGCCCGCGGAATCGAGATAGATCAATTGCTCGATCGTGAGGCCGGCCGGAGAGATGCTTCGGAGCATGGAGCGGTTATAGCGGCGAAAATGACCGATCGCGGCATCGAAGGGAGAGAACAGCCATTGATGAGCCGGAGACAGAACGATAATGCGGCCACCGGGGCGAAGACGGCCCGCCGCAATATTCAGCTCTTCCCGGTCGTTGGCGATGTGTTCGAGAACATCAATGTAAATGATCGTGTCGAATCGCTGGTTTCCGTCAAAGGTCTGGAGTGTGCCGCACACGGTTTCATACTGGCGGCCTGTTGTTTGTTTAAGAGTCTTGGTTAGTTGAGCGAGGAGCAGCGGATCGGGTTCGAGGCATACCCATCGGTGCTCCCCGCCAGGATCGAGGAATGGCGTATTCGATCCGATACCGGCGCCGACCTCGATAACGTCACCGGCAATGAAAGGCCGAATCTGCCCTGACCAATAAGTCTTCCACTTACGTACCGCTGCGAACAACTCCAATTCCGAACCGACATAGTTACAATCACTCATGCCGGTAGATCTCCACTACTTCCGCGATAAATAGACCGTAGTCACGGACGGGCACAAAACCGAGATTCGTCCTGGTGGACAGAATCATGAAAGTGAAACTAGTGGCTATGGTGATGAACTGAACCAGAATGATAGCCAGTATGCCGGTCGCGTACGTTGCCCAGCCCGGTATGGCCTGGTTTGTGAAGAGCCGGATCATAATGACGACAAAGATCCCTACCATGGCGAGAAGTGAGCCTACCAAGGACCCGATCAGTAGCCGCACTCCAACAATATCTCCAAACACCGAGATTGCACTCAGGCCATGAGTAACCAGGGCGACGAAGTTCATCCTCGACTTTCCGGCGATCCGGTATCCCCGTGGAATCGGAATCAGTTTGAGCGGCAGTCCCGACCGAAAAACCGAAGCGGCGTAATGATTCCACAGTTCAGGTACGGTGACGATCGTGCTGAGGTGCGCTCGGGGCAGAATACTGAAGTTCCCGACACGGACGCTGATGCCCGTCAAAACGCGATGCAGAGATTTGTAGATTCGATAAAAGGTCCGAAACAGAATCGATTCCACGCGGCGGCTCCGTTCGGCAAAGATCGCCTGCGCGCGACCCTGATCCGAGAAGGAGCGGATGAGTTGCAGGGCCCCGTCGGGTGTGGCCTCGCCGTCCGCATCCATCACGAGCACGGCGTCGCACGCTGCGGTCTGGTCGATGTGGGCAAGTCCAATGGCGATGGCTCGCTGATGGCCCAGATTCCGCCGCAGACGAAGGGTCTGAATGGTTCGCACAACGGCAAAGTCAGATTGGAAATCCGCCGAATTGCAGCGCTGAGCCGAGCCGTCGTCGACCAGCAGGACATGAAGCGCGCAAGGATACGAAGCAATGGCCTGATCCAGTCGGCGAATGAGTTCCGCGGCAGAACTCCAGTCGTCGCGGAGAGGCATAACAACTACGACATTCAACGAAGATGCCGGAAGGATGCTGGCGACCATTGACGGCCTCTAATCAGTGCGGATTTCACGTGTACCGAAAGCTAGATTGTACCGTTTGATCCAGGTTAGGACGAAATCTCTTCGGCTCTCCCCTTTCGCCTGACTCGCGATGCGCGCCCCGGCCCCTTGGGTCCAAACTCCGTGGTGGGGTGTCCGGATTCTCCCTCAAGATGAAGATTCGACCGCCGGCCGCGTAACACCGATTCCAATTTGGAGTCGGCTGTGCGGCGGCCCACTTCTCGAAAGGCGAAGCTGTGAAAAAACCTATCTGTTGAATTTTGACCAAGTTTTCGGGTGACCCAAAATGTATCCCAACATCGCAAACGTCGCTTATAAGCGATC
>PKXK01000260.1 GCA_003132325.1 Acidobacteriaceae bacterium | reverse complement strand
TCGGCATGACGCCCTCCGACCGTGCCAAAATATCCGTCGAGGCACCGAAGGAATCCGCATTAACCAAGTTCCTGGCCGGGCACACTCCTTCTGCTCCCAAGGTTCAATAGCTCTCTTTTCGCGAGATTGCAAAGGCAGTCGGTGCGTCTCCCGGTACGGTTCGCACGCGTCTCTTGTGTGGATGATTCAAGTGTCGGCGCTTGGTTTGAGGCGACGCTCGAGTGCATTACGTCCGTGTAGCCCGTCATCTGGCCAGAATGCGAACTTGCCACTAATCCCACCGTCGAAGGCGAAGCCACCGACACCTATCTCTCGGAGCAACTCAAGCGCGCGGGGAAAGTAACGCGGTCGCCCTGCGTTTGGTTTGGCACCACCAAAGTCTATTCGGGCGTGGGAGCCGACATTGTCATGGAATCAATTACACCAACAACCTCGGCGGCGGTAGAATCCTCCCCACGATGAAGCGATTCATTGGCTACCATGGTTTGCAGCCGCGGGCAAAAGCGATCATTGGCGCCGCCGCGGTCACCTCGAAATGGGCGGCTGAAATCGGCGCCGACGGCTACTCCCGCAATGCCATCGATGCCCTGGAACTCGCAAAAATCCTAACGGCCAAAGGAACAGCACCGGTATGAAACCCAGAATTCAACTGTTAAGCGCTGAACTCATCGACCGCATTCTGCGCGAGGCATTCGAACTGTTGATGAACCCTGGAGTTCGCGTGGGCTCGGCGGCGGTCGAGCTACTGCGGTCGGCAGGAGTTAAGGTCAATAACGGTGTGGCGTATCTTCCTGAGCCCCTGGTGCGACAGTGCCTGGCATCGGCCCCAAGTGACTTCTACCTGTACAACCGCCAGGGAGAGAAAGCGGTTCATTACGGCGGCGACGACGTGCATTATGATCCCGGCTCCTGCTGTGTGCAGATGCTCGATCCCGATACGCTGGAAGCGCGACCGTCCGAAACGCGCGACCTGGTGCGCATCGTCCAGGTCACGGAGATGCTGCCGCAGTTCGCCGCACAAGCGACCGCCGTCGTGTGTAACGATGCGCCCAGCGCGATCGGCGATCTTTACCGCCTGTTTGTGATTCTGCAGCACTCTGACAAGCCCGTTGCGTGCGGAGCGTTCTCCGCCGCTGGACTGCAAGGAATGATCGACCTGTTCGCCGCCGATAGCGGCAGTCCAGAGAAGTTGCGCCAGCAACCGCGCGTAGTTGTCGAGGTGTGTCCCTCGCCGCCGTTGAATTGGTCGGAGTTCGCATCGCACAACCTGCTCGACCTGGCCCGCGCCGGTGTTCCCGCGGGAATCGTCTCCGTGCCGATGGCCGGCGGTACCGCTCCGGTGACGCTGGCGGGTTCGGTGACGCAGCATGCCGCCGAAACGCTGGCGGGCATCGTGCTGCATCAACTCGCGGGACCGGGCTCTCCCATAGTGTGGGGCGGAGCTCCGACCATCTTCGACATGCGTACCGGAGGCGTGCCCATGGGCGCCGTGGAAACCGCCATGCTGAACATGGCGTGCGCCGAAGTCGGCAAGCATCTCGGCCTGCCGACGAACGGCTACTTGGTCGCGACCGATTCGAAGTTGGTGGATGCCCAGGCTGGCGCGGAAAGCGCCCGCTCGGCGACGCTGGGAGCGCTCGCGCGCATCAACTTGATCTCGGGAGCGGGCATGCTCGAATCTCTCGCCTGTTTCAGCGTCGAGAAGCTGGTCATGGATGCGGAGTGGATTGCCTCGGCGTACCGGCTGATGCGAGGCATTGAAGTTGGCGGCAATGAAGCCCGCGGTGGCGGTGAAACCCTGGCCACCGACATGTTTGCACAAACCGGACTTTCAGGAGACTTTCTCAAGCTCAAGGAAACGCGCGCCCTTTTTCGGCAGGAGCAGCATCTTCCCTCCAATGTCATTGATCGCAGCGAGCGCGGCTCGGAGTCACCGAGCGACGTTTTCACGCGAGCCCGGACCCGAGTCGCCGAACTGGTGAGCAAGTATCGGAAGCCGGCACTTTCCGAAGATGTGCTGCGGAAGTTTCAGGCAATCGTTGCTCGCGAAATTGACCGCGAAGCAGGAGTGCTCAGCCAGTAGCGTCGTGACGGGGCGTTAAACCTGCATTTTCGGTCTTTGCCAATTGGCGAAAAATCCCGATTACACTCACGACAGGGGTTCTGAGTGTAAACGCCTGGTTGCAACAGTTATCCGCTTCGCTCCAGCTCAGGATGATGAGTCTTGGCCGACATGTGTTAGTATGCGTTGGCTTTCTGAAAGGAGCTTCCATGAAGCGCATCAACTTTTTGGTTGGGGTCACATTGGCAGTGTGCGTGGTGCTGGGCTTGCTGGGTAGCCGGATGTTGAGCGCCCAGGACAATTTGAAAGGCGGCACGGTTGTGCAGCGAACGGAACTGAAGGGTGCGCCGGGATGGGAAGCGATCCTAGTGGAGCGTATCCTGCCACCGGGCGCGGAGAGTGGCAAACACACGCAATCGGGCAACGAGATCGTGTATATCCAAGAGGGTTCGGTGATCTTTGAGGCGCAGGGCAAGCCCGCGGTGACGCTGAAGCCCGGCGAGGCGTTCACCACCGTGGCCGGCGAAGTACACAACGTGAAGAATGCCAGCAGCAGCGCTCCTGCGAAGGCGCTAGCCTTCTACGTTGCCAAGAAGGGTGCTCGTCTAGAGGACCTCTCGGTTCCGGCGAAATAGGAATCGCAGGCGGCGGCTCGGTGAGGAGACAGCCCGTTCCGAAGAATATGTGTGCCTGGCGCGACGTAGGATGTGGCACCCTGGAGATTGCACTTCAATGACTCGTTGACCTGTCGAGCGGGGTTTTGAGCGCTATCGCCTGATTTCGTCACCTAGCCTGCCGTCCGGCTCTGAAACTTGTTGTTTTGTGTGTATTACCTCCGGTTTGCCTGTCATGCGACCGGAATCCCGGCAAGCACCTACTTAGCCTGAACGTCCAGCCCATTGGGTAACCACAAACACTCTGATATGTTGGCTGTCTCTGGGAGGTGTCGGTCTGACAGATCAAGTTCTGGCAGCGCTCCGCGGCCAAATCGTGGACATCATTGTTGGATCGGTTTTCCTGTTCATTGGATTGGCGACCTGCTGCGTTGCGGCGATTCGCCGACGAAGCGGCGTGCGCATCTTTGTCTGGCTGGGAATCTGGAGCGCGATGTACGGCGCCGAGCATCTGAGTCAATCGCCGGCTATCGTAGCAGTGTTGCCGCGCTGGCTTCAGATCAGCGCTCCATACGCGAACACTGCAATGCTGTACCTGGGCGTAGTGGTTGGTTCGCTCTCCTTTCTGGAACTCAGCCTGGGCAAAATGCGGTTCCTCAATCAGGTGGGTGCATTCGTGGGGCTGGCGATTGCTGTCGTCGGCATGGGCTTCTTTGTACTCACGGGCTCAAACGACAAGTTGATGCTTTACAACAATCTGCTTGAGGTCTGCCTGCTCCTTGTCCTGATGACTGTCGTTGCCGTACCGAGATTATCCAGGAAGTACTTCGTTCTGCCCGATCGCCGCGTTCTGGCCACCGGCATGTTCGTGTTCACCATTGAAGCCCTGTACTCCAACCTATCGAAAAACCTTGGTTTCGGGACCTCGCGCATCCTTGACCACCTCGGTTTCGCGATTCTTCTGTTCTCGTTTGGATATGTCGCTCTGCAACTGGTCTTCACGAACGAGCGCCGCTTACTCTCCGTTGAAAAGGAACTCGCGATCGCCCGTGAGATACAGATGTCAATTCTTCCGAGTGGCGTTCCCGAAATTGACCACCTTTCCGTCAGCGCCGCCTATCTTCCTATGACTGAGGTCGCTGGAGATTTCTACGACTTCATTCCTGTGGATCAGAAACGGATGGGCATCCTGGTGGCGGACGTTTCCGGACACGGGGTGCCCGCCGCACTGATCGCGTGCATGATCAAGGTGGCCATGCAATCGGTCATGGCTTGCGCACACGACCCGAGAGCGGTGCTGAGCGGGTTGAACCGTGTTCTTTTCGCGCAACTGCGCGGCCAGTTTATCTCGATGGCTTACTTGTGGCTCGATGTGGAGAATCGCAAGGCGTTGTATTCAGCGGCCGGACATCCCCCGCTGTTGCGCTGGCGGCAAGATAAGCTGGAACGCATCGAAAGCAACGGCTTGCTTTTCGGAGTGCGACAGGAGTGCGACGACTATCCGGTTTGCGCCATGCCGCTCGCGCCAGGCGACCGCTTCCTGCTTTACACCGACGGCGTAACCGAACCCGAGAACGCCCACGGCGATTCCTTCGGCGACATCAGGCTTGAACAAGTTGTTCGTGACAATCACGGGCGCCCGCCTTCGGAGTTGTCGGATCGACTGCTCTCCGAGATATGCCGCTGGCAACCCGCTTCCAGCAGCCAGCAGGACGACATCACTCTCATTGTCATCGACGCGATTTAGCCGTAGTTAACGCAACGCCCGTAGTTGTTGATAAATCGCGATAGCGCTCATTGACCGGGTTGTGAGCGCTATCGCCTGCTTACGTCAACTACGACGTTCTTTGGAATACCCTGTCGTTTACCGGGGGAGAAAGCCATTACCCAGTATGGCTCTTTTTGTATCTCGTTCCCTGTCTCACAATCTCAGGCTCCCATGGCAATGAAATTGGACTACAATTGCGCCGAGGTCGCCCAATGCAGATACCCGACCACGACAGCATACGTGACGAGTACGCTGAAAAAAGTGATGACGAGCTTCTGCTGCTTGCCTCGGAGGATGAGGGCTTGACAGTTGAAGCCAAACAACTACTAGCAGCGGAACTGGCAAAACGACAACTAGGGCAAGCTGAGCGTCAGGAATACGCTGAGCATATTGCAAAGGCTGAAGAGATAGAAGCTACACGCAGGTCTGAGCTTTCAGTTCATTCTCCACTGTACTGGCTTTTAACAAGTCCTTTTCACAAGAAGATCAAGAAACCACTCAACTCGGATGATCCCGTCACCGACTACAAGCAGTTGTTGACCAAGTTCAAGGGCTAGCGTCATCTGCAGACCGCCCCTGCATGGTGCAGTGCCGCCCCAAGACATCCATATCACCGGATTTCGAGTCCTGTTAATTGGCGAAACATCGCGATTTCACCAACTACGGGACCAAAACAAAACGCCCCAAACTCTTCCGAGTCATGGGGCGCCAGTTGAACAGCCCTCCCCCGAAGTCTGCTCACAACTACCCTAACCTGTCGCTTGGCTGGTGTGAATGGCTCTGATGGGCTACATCGGTTTTGAATGGAACCACGGTAGTTGTTGAAATATCGCGTCTCTGACAATGCCGGCGCTGTCAAACACTTTTTGAGCGTACTGCTCCGTGCACTCCGAAGAGCGCGCCATTTCGCTCTCGTTGAAGGTTCTGCCATACCAACCAAGGTCCGCTCGTAATCCGTTTCAGGTCGGGAACTCAGTCCGACCCATGCATCTCTTCGGTCACACGTTCGATCATGATTATTAATTCGAACTCCCCGGTGAAGAGGAGCGGGATACCCAATCAATTACTCGATGTTTGACTTCACACCATCGCGATTTCCGGGCTTTCCCGCGTGCGAACCGAACTTTCTCAACTGCTCGTAATCCCATTCCTTGCGCATCATCCAGTACAAACGAACCGCCAGTTTCCGCGCCATGGCGACCTTGGCGATTTTCCGTCCTCGCCTCATCGTCAGGTGACAATACTTACTCCGCCATTCCGGGAGGCTGCGCACCGTCACTTGTGCCGCTTCCACCAGCAGAAAACGCAGCAGAGAGTTCCCTTGTTTCGTGATATGCCCCAGCCGTCGTTGATTCCCGCTCGACTTCTCCAACGGCACCAGTCCCAGATAGCTCGCGATCTGCTTGCCACACTGAAACCGATCCGCTTTCCCGATGATCAGCACGAAGGCCAACGCCGTCAGTGGTCCCACCCCGGGATGCGTCTTTAAGCGTCGCGCCGCAGGACACTTCTTTACTTCCTCCTCAATCGCCTGCGTCAGCTTGGCAATCGTCGGGTTCAGTCGGTCCAGCAACTCCAGCAGATCGCCCCGCCGCTGGCTGGCCCAGGGGGCTAACTTGAACGCCTCCAGTTGTTCCCGTCCCGCTTCCCGCCACAACTTCTTTTTGCAACGGAGGCCTTCGTTCAGCGCCACGGCTTGCAGCTGATTCATCATCCGTGTGCGCGCCTGCACCATCCGGTGCCGGTGCCACAGCAGTTGCCGCAGATCCCGATTCTCCCAGCTCGGTACCCAGATCTGCGGAAAGTCATCTTTCAGCATCAGTCGCAGTATCAGTTGCGCATCCTGGCGATCCGTCTTCTGCTTGCGTACCCGCCTCGCACTGATCTCCGCTGCGTCCCCGATCCACAGCTCAAACTGCAACTCGGAGAGTAGCTGTTCAAACCAGCGCGCATGTCCGCTCGCCTCCATCCCTACGCGCACCTTCGTTCCCTGTGCCGCTAGATCACGGTAGAACTTCTCCGCTTCCTCGCGGTGCTGCAGTCGCCGCTCTTGCAGTTCCCCAGTTTCGGTATCCACAAAAGCAATTTGCTGAAAGCTCGGGTGATAATCGCATCCTATAATGATCATTGTTCGGCTCCTTCCTCCCGAGCGCTCTTGGTTGGTTGGTAGCCACCAAAGTCTACTCGGGTACAGGAGCCGACATTGTCATGGAATCAATTACACTCATTGAAACAGCGCTTCTACCGTGTCAATTTTGAGGTCAGGACCTTAAATGGGGACTCACACAGTCGGAGTTTCCGCAACCTTTTTCAGGTCTAAGACAGAAACTGCAGCGACTTGGCGATCAGTTCCCCGGTTTCCTTGTAAGGGTCGCCGGAATTGTCGTACTCCATCGAAAGGTAGCCACGGAATCCGGTCCTCTTGAGGATTGCGAAAACATACGCCAGGTCCACCTGCACGTTGGCCCCTTTTTCGGTTGCCTCCGATTGTTTGACATGGCAGATGCCGTAGGCGTGGTTAAACATGGCCTCGACCCCGGCGTAGGCATCTTCGGGAGCCTTATGCATCAGTGAATTTCCAAAATCGGGCAGGCCACGCAGCCACGGACTGTTCACCTTTTCAATCAGCTTCACCAGAAACACCGGGTCTTCGGTGACTCCGTCGTCGTTTTCCAGATGGATGACGACGTTGCGGGTGGCGGCGTGTTCCACGACCCGGAGGAGCGTGTCAGTGGACCGGTCGAGATCGGGTGGCTGGTTATCAGCCGAGGCGATGTGTGTGCGGATGCTGGGAGAGCCGAGAGCAGCGGCGGCATCAATCCACTGCTTGTTGTCGGCGACGGCCCGCTCGCGCTCGACGCGGTCGGCGGCATAGAAGCTGTGCTGCCCATCGAACGCTATGTTGACGACTGCAGACTTTGCTCTGTCGAGTGCCGTGCGGAGATCGTCCAGATACTTCGGTTCGAGTGACCGGAAATGACTGCTCCACGGTTCGATCTTGTTGATGTTGAATCGGGACTTTACATGCGCGGCAAATTCGGTCAGCTCCATCTTTGGCTCAGTAGAGGAGGCCGAAGCGCTCACATACTCCGCTGGGAGAATGAAGTCGCGAAAGGGATAGGAGGCCACGGCCAGGCGGTCGCGCGGGTTGGCGGGAAAGGTGACGTTCGGCTGAGTTGGATGCACTGTGGCGTCCAAAGAAGATAGCAGCGCGCCAGCGGTCAGCATTACGGATTGGGACAGGAATTGTCGGCGCGTTTTCTTCATGTGCCTCACTCGCCGTTGTATCAGACCGGAATTTCCCTCTTGACTCCGAAAACGGAAGACATTATACGTCCCAATCGCTAGCTCCTGCACTGTTGGAACGATTTCATCCGGATCACAAAGCCATTTCGCTGGACAGCTGTCGTAATCAGGCGATTTCACTCAGAACCCGAAATTCTGCGCCGACGTTTAGCGATCGTACATCTCGTNNGAGCGCGGCAACGACGTCGTTTTCGGCGCTGGTTACTAATATCTGAGTTTGACCTTCGCTGTTCTCCAGCCTGTAATATTGCCCCAGGTTGTCTTGCCAGACGGTGGCAACGTACCCGCCCATCGGCGCTGTGGCGAACCTTTCATGGTCGTTCGCGGCGC